>CAZKOJ010000034.1:0-30476 GCA_964554365.1 uncultured Clostridium sp.
AATATTTATTATAATTTCGGAGGTACATAATGATTACAAGCAAGCAAAGAAGTTACTTAAGATCTATTGCTAACACAATGGATGCTATATTTAGAGTAGGAAAAGATGGTATTGAGGACAACTTTTTAAAGCAGATAGATGGAGCTTTAGAGGCAAGAGAGCTTATAAAGATATCTGTGTTAAAAAATAGTGGCTTTGAAGCTAGAGAAGCTTCAGACATGATTTGTGAAGAACTTGGTTGTGAAGGAGTTCAAGCCATAGGAAGTAAAATAGTATTATACAGAAAGTCAAAGAAAAAACCTAAAATAGAACTTCCAGAGTAATTAGATAAATGCATAATTCACAATTTTTGTGAATTATGCAATATATATAGGAGAAGGTATATATGGAAAAAAAGGCTATTTTTGGAGGGACTTTTGATCCTATTCATAATGGACATTTACATATAGCTTATGAAGCATTATATAAATTAGGTTTGACTAAAATTATATTTACACCATCTGGTAATCCGCCACATAAATCGCAAAAAAATATAACAGAAGCTTTTTTGAGATATGAAATGGTAAAAACAGCTGTACGAGAGGAAAAGTATTTTGAGGTAAGTGATTATGAAGTAAGTAATACTAATTTAAGTTATACTTATAAAACTCTTGAACATTTTGCTAATTTAGAAAAGGAAACTAAGTGGTATTTTATAACAGGTGTTGATTGTCTTATGGATATTGAAACTTGGAAAAATAACTATGAAATATTTCAACTTTGTACCTTTGTGGTTTTTAATAGAACTGGATATAATATAAAAGATGTTTTAAAAAAGAAAAAAATAATAGAAGAAAAATATAATACTGAAGTTATTTTTTTGGATATACCTTTACTTGAAATTTCATCTACAAATATAAGGAAAGCTGTAAAAGAAGGTAAAAAAACAAATTACCTTATGCCTGAAAGCGTTTACTGCATTGCAAAACAGCTTAGGTTATATGAATAAACTAAGCTAGTATATTTATTTGGAGTGATGTACAATGTGGAGCGAACAAGATATTCAAAACTATTTAATGGAAAATCTTAAAATAAAAAGATATGAACATAGTCTTAGTGTAAGAGACACGGCTGTAGAATTAGCAAAAATATATGGTGCAGATGTAGAGAAAGCAAAAATAGCAGGTCTAGTTCATGATTGTGCAAAAAATATGAGTGATGAAAAAATTTTAGATATAGCTGAAAAGCATGGTTTACACATTAATGAAATATGTAAAGAAAATCCTCAACTGCTTCATGGATCTATAGCTGCTATAATTGCTGAGGAAAAAATGGGAATTACAGATAATTGTTTACTAAATGCAGTGACATATCATACTACAGGCAAAAAATGTATGACTGTATTAGAAAAAATATTATATGTAGCTGATTATGTAGAACCTTTAAGAAATTTTACAGGAGTAGAAATACTAAGAGCTGCAGCGTATGAAGACTTAGATAAAGCTTTACTAATAGCTTTTGATAATACAATAAAATTCGTTATAGAAAAAGGACAACTTATTCATTTGGATACCATAGAAGGAAGAAATTTCATGATTTCTAAATTTAAAAATAAATAAACTAATTTATATATTTTAAAAAAAATATGTAAATAAATAAGCACAATTATAAAAAGTTTGGTATAATAGTATTGCTTATAGAAAATTATAATAAAATAGGCAGTAATTCTTTACTGTCTTAAATTGTAGGAGGATTTTAAAATTATGGAAAAACAAATAATTAGTACAACAAAAGCACCAGGAGCTGTAGGCCCTTATTCACAAGCTGTTAAGGTGGGAAATTTATTATTTACATCAGGACAGATTCCACTAGATCCTGCAACAGGTGAATTAGTTGGAGGAGATGTAAAAAAAGCTACTGAAAGATCTTTAGAAAATATAAAAGCTTTACTTCAAGAAGCAGGAACATCTTTTGAAAAAGTTATAAAAACTACAGTATTTGTTAAAAACATGAGCGATTTTGCTGCTGTTAATGAAGTTTACGGAAAATATTTCCAAAAAGATATGCCAGCAAGATCATGCGTACAGGTAGTACTTCCAAAAGACGCTTTAGTTGAAATAGAAGTAATTGCCTTAGTAGATTAATTAAAATTAACATATTTCATATAAAAGAGTGAACTTTTTAAGTTCACTCTTTTATAGTAATAGATTTAAAATAAAAATCAAAGCTTAAAAGGAGTATAGAATGAAGAAGAATAAGCTGATTTTTAGGGTAAAAAATGATGAAGAAGGAATGAAACTTAGAGCATACCTTAGAGGGATTCAAAAGCTTTCAGGAAGGCTTATCAAAGGGGCTGCAATGGAAGGAAGAATAGCTGTAAATGGTAATAGGGCTAAGTTAAATCATGTTCTTAAACTTAATGATGAAATTTCTTTAGATGTAGTAAAGAAGGAAAGTCAGAATATAGAACCAGAAAAAATGGATATAGATGTGGTGTATGAAGATGAGGATGTTATAGTGGTAAATAAGCAACCTGGAATAGTGGTACACCCAACCAAGAGCTATCATTCAGGTACTTTAGCTAATGGTCTTCTATATTATTTCAAGGAAAAAGGAGAACAATGTATAGTAAGATTAGTTAGTAGATTAGATATGGATACTTCAGGGCTGATCATAATAGCTAAAAACCAATTTGCCCATATGTCTTTAGCTAGAGATATGCATAAGGAAGAATTTGAAAAGAGCTATTTAGCTATTGTACATGGAAACTTAAAAGAAAAACAAGGAACTATTAATCTTCCAATTTACAAAACTGATGATGACCGTATACAAAGAATTGTAGATGAAAGAGGGCAAGAAAGCATAACATGCTTTAATGTAGTAGAAAGTTTTCAAAATGGAGAATTAGTTAAGCTTACATTGAAAACTGGAAGAACTCATCAGATAAGGGTTCATATGTCTCATTTGGGTCATCCTCTATATGGAGATAGTTTATATGGAGATAACGATGATAAACAGTACATAGGAAGACAGGCATTACATGCTTACAGATTGAGTTTTCCACACCCTAGAACAGGAGAAAAATTAGAGCTTCAGATAGATTTACCACAAGACTTAAAAGAATTAATAAAAAAAATAAAAAACTGATGGCCTTATTTTTATAAAGTCATCAGTTTTTTTATTGAACTTATCTATTAAATATCTTAAATTTTTTCAGTAAATATATTAATAAGCCAATTACAGATATTACAATTGGTATTAAATATTCCATTTTTAAATTAATACGATCAAAAGGACTTGATTGAAGCACTTGCTTTAATTCATGATTATTACCGCTCATAAGTTTTAAGGTACCTATAGTTTTGGTGTTTAAAACTATAGATGTATCTGTAACTATATCTCCCGTTTTGAAAAACTTTACAGCTAAATTTTCATTTTTTATATTATATTTTGGTATTGATTTATCCCCTTTTTCTTTAACGTAATAAAAATCTGAAGCCGCTAAAAGAGGGACGGTTAAATTGTTGTTATTATATGTATCCACAACATCACCTTTTGATGCAAAACGTACAAGTTCAAAATTAGTAAAACCATAATTAAACAATGAAACTGCATCAGGAAAAAAGGTTTTATCTTTATCATGAACTAGAGCAACTATAAGCTTCTGACCATTTCTGGTGGCACAAGATACGTAAGAGTGTTGAGATTGTACAGTGTAACCTGTTTTGCCACCCTCACAACCTTCATAGTAAAGTTTTGAAGATTTTTGTATTAATTTATTCTCATTCCATAAAGGTCTTTCCCCAGAAGATTTATTTGTAGGGGCTATTTTATAAGAACTAGTAGTAGCAATTTTTGTGTACTCAGGATTTTTAGATAGTTCTTTCATTATAATAGCTAAGTCTCTTGCAGATGTTTTATGATTGTCATTAAACAACCCACTAGGATTAACAAAATTTGTATTTTTGCAGCCTAATTCTAAAGCTTTTTTATTCATTTCTATTGCAAACTTGTCTAATGAACCGCTTATATGTTCAGCTAGTGCTTCGGCACAATCATTTCCGGAAGGGAGGAGTAACCCATATAAAAGATCCCTTACTTTTAATTCCTCACCTTCAAATATGTATATCTTGCTTCCATCTACTGATGGAGGATTTTTACCAACTTTCACTGTATCATCCAAATTACATTTTTCTAAGGTTAATAGGGCAGTCATAAGTTTAGTTGTAGAAGCTGGTGGATAAGCTATATCTGGATTTTCTTCGTATAGGACCTTTCCTGTTGTTGCATCCATAAGAACTACACTGTCAGCTGATACAGGCGGGGGAGCATCTTTTGCATATACTTTAAATATGATATTGGAAAATAAAAATGTAAAGCTTATTATAAAAATTAATAATTTTCTCATTATTGCCTCCTGGAGTATTGTTAATGATAATTATATCAAAAAAAGTTTATTTATGCGACAGAATTTTTAAAACATGTCAATAATTTAAATAGTAAGTAAAAAAATATATTTTATTGGAGGTTTATAATGAACAATAAAAAGAAAGTAATAGGATCTATAATTATTGTAATTATATTTATAACATTTTTGATAACAGGGTATTTTATATCCAAACCATCAAAGGATTTAAATGCTAAAGAAGTGTTCAATGAAAGTTCAGTTGTAGAAAGTAAGGATGTTAAGGATATGACTGTTTACATAAACGGTGAAGTAAAGAAACCTGGAGTCTATAAATTGAAAAGTGGCAGTAGAGTAGAGGAATTAGTAAATAATGCGGGAGGTTTTAATGAAACAGCAGATAAATTCAAATTAAATCTTGCTAAAAAGCTTAAGGATGAGGATTATATATATGTAGATAAAAAAAGTGATGCAAATACATCAACATCACCTAGTAGCTTAAATTCTGGCAAAGGATCAGATGGAAAAATAAATATAAATACAGCTACAAAGGATCAATTAAAGACAATACCAGGCATAGGAGAAGTAACAGCACAGAAAATAATTGATTATAGAGAAAAAAATGGAGCATTTCCTTCCGTTGAAGATTTAAAAAAGGTTGGAAGAATAGGAGATAAAAGCTTAGAAAAAATTAAAGACAAAATAGAGGCCAGATAATAATGCATCTATACTTATAATTAAAAGTAAAGTATTATATATATAGAAATAATAAATTTAGGAGGTGCTGTTGTGTCAACAAAAAGACTTACAGAATTATCAAGAACTTCTGGATGAGCAGCTAAAATAGGGCCGGAGACCCTTTCGAAAATTTTAGGTAAACTACCTAAGATGGAAAATGAAAATTTAATAGTTGGAATTGAAACATCTGATGATGCAGCGGTTTACAAATTAAATGACGAATTGGCGGCAATTCAGACATTGGATTTTTTTACTCCAGTGGTAGATGATCCATATACTTTTGGACAAATAGCTGCAGCTAATTCATTAAGTGATGTATATGCTATGGGAGGAAAACCAACGGTAGCTTTAAATATAGTTTGTTTTCCTAATTGTTTATCTATAGATATTTTGGGGGAAATCCTCAAGGGTGGAGCAGATAAGGTGTTGGAAGCAGGTGCAGTAGTAATAGGAGGGCATACTGTAGAAGATAATGAACCTAAGTATGGCTTATCTGTTATGGGACTTGTGCATCCTAATAAAGTTTTAAGAAATTATGGATCAAAGGTAGGCGATGTAGTTTTAATAACAAAACCTTTAGGTATAGGTATAATAAACACAGCTATAAAAGGAGAAATAGCTTCAAAAGAAGCTTACAATAAAGCAGTTAAGGTTATGTCAACTTTAAATAAGTATGCTGGTGAAATTATAGTAAAGTATGATGTAACTGCATGTACTGATATAACAGGTTTTGGACTTATGGGTCATGTATATGAAATGGCATCTGCTTCAAATGTTACTTTAAAGCTTTACGGAGATAGAATACCTTACATAGATGAGGCAAAGGAATATGCGGAAATGGGCTTGGTTCCTGCTGGTTCATATAATAATAGAAATTATATAAATGGAAAATATGATTTAAAAAATACACCTGAATGGATGAAAGATATATTATTTGACCCACAAACTTCTGGAGGGCTTTTGGTTACATGTACAAAAGAAGAAAGTGAAAAAATTATAGAAGAGCTTTCAAGTTTAGAGTTGCCCTCAGCAATAATTGGAGAAGTTATAGAGAGGCAGGAAGAAAACTATATAATAGTTGAATAATAAAACACAATAAGAGGTGATGTTAATTGTCAAAAAAGGAGTTATTAAGAAAATTACCTAAAATTGATGAACTTTTAAAAGAAAATACAGTTAAAGATAATTTAGATAATACTTCAAGGATACTAGTTATAGATGCATTAAGAGGTGCTATAGATGAGTATAGAGAGTTGATATTAAAGGATGAAATACAAGATTTTGAAAAAGAAGACATATTAATAAAATTTGAACAAATATTAGAAAATACAAAAGGCTCCAACTTTAAAAAAATAATAAATGCTACAGGTGTAGTTATACATACTAACTTAGGTAGATCCATACTTTCTAAAGAAGCTATGGAAAACGTTATAAGTATATCAGACAACTATAACAATTTAGAGTATGATTTGCAAAAGGGTCAAAGAGGATCTAGATATAGTCATGTAGAAGAGCTAATTAAAAAAGTAACTGGTGCAGAGGCTGCGGTAGTTGTAAATAATAATGCAGCAGCTGTTATGTTGGCTTTAAATACATTATGTAAAGATAAGGAAGCTATAGTATCTCGTGGACAGCTTGTAGAAATAGGAGGGTCCTTTAGAGTGCCAGATGTTATGGAATTCAGTGGTGCTCATTTGGTGGAAGTTGGAACTACCAATAGAACACATTTGTATGATTATGAAAATAACATAAATGAAAACACAGGTGTTTTACTAAAAGTACATACATCTAATTTTAGAATTCTTGGATTTACTGAGGAGGTTCCTATAGAAGAACTAGTAGAGCTTAGTAAAGAAAAATCTATACCAATAATTGAAGATATAGGCAGTGGAACTTTAGTTGATTTTTCTAAGTATGGATTTACATACGAGCCTACAGTACAAGAAAGTATAAAAAAAGGCGTAGACGTGGTTACATTTAGTGGAGATAAAATGCTAGGTGGACCTCAAGCTGGAATAATTATAGGTAAAAAAGAGTTTATAGATAAAATGAAGAAAAATCAGCTTACTAGAGCACTTAGAATAGATAAAATGACATTAGCTGCTTTAGAAGGTACTCTCAAGTGTTATTTAGATGAAAAAGAAGCAGTAGAAAAAATACCTACGCTTTATATGATATTGAGCAGTAAAGATGAACATAAAAAAAGAGCATATAGGTTAAAAAGAAAGCTTCAAAATAAAGTTAAGAATTTTAATTTTAGTATGGGTGAAGATTATTCAATGGTAGGGGGAGGATCTATGCCTATTGAAAAGATCCCAACTTATGTAATAAGAGTTAAGAGTGATAAATATAAGCCAGAAGAATTAGAAATTATGTTAAGAAAAAATAAAACGCCTATAATAATAAGAGTATCCAATGATGAAGTTATTATGGATGTAAGAACTATGTTTGATAAAGATTTTGATGTTATTGTTGAAGCATTTTCTAAGTTTTAAAAGTCTTACATGTATTAGGATGACGGATAAAGTTTTGTGAATACAAAGCTTTAGGCATATGAAAGAAAATAGATTAGCGTAGTGACTAGTTATTTTTTTGAATATGCCTTATCTGTTTTGATATTGAGAATGTTAATATTTGAAAGGATGTGAGCTTATGAAGCATATTATAGTAGGAACAGCAGGACATATAGATCATGGTAAAACCACTCTTGTAAAAGCTTTAACTGGTAAAGAAACTGATACTTTGAGAGAAGAAAAAGAGAGAGGAATATCTATAAATTTAGGATTTACTTTCTTTGATTTACCTTCAGGTAGAAGAGCAGGTATTATAGATGTACCTGGTCATGAAAAATTTATAAAAAATATGCTAGCAGGGGTAAGTAGTGTAGATGTAGTAATGTTGGTAATTGCAGCAGACGAAGGCATAATGCCCCAGACTAGAGAACACTTTGAAATACTCCAGCTACTTAATATAAAAAGAGGATTAATTGTACTTACAAAAGCAGATTTAGTAGATGATGAATGGCTTCTCATGGTTAAAGAAGATATAAAGACAGAGTTTAAAGGAACTTTTTTAGAAGATGCACATATACACTCAGTTTCTTCAAAAACAGGAGTTGGATTAGAATCGTTGATAAAAGATATAGATGAACTTACAGAGGAAATAGATGCTAAAGATACACAAGGTCATTTCAGACTTCCAGTAGATAGAGTTTTTTCAGTAAGTGGATTTGGAACTGTTGTAACAGGTACAGTAATAAGTGGAGTAGTTAATGAGGGTGAAACAGTAGAAATTTATCCATCTAAGGTTGTATCTAAAGTAAGAGGAATACAAGTACATGATAAATCTGTAAAAATTGCAGAAGCAGGACAAAGATGTGCTATAAATATAGCAAATGTAAAAACCAGTGATGTTAAAAGGGGAGATGTAGTTGCTGTAGAAAATGTAATGGAACCTTCACTTATGATAGATTGTAAGTTGTATTACTTAAAAAGCGCATCAAGGCCGTTAGAAAATAGGCAAAGGGTAAGAGTCTATCATGGTACTAGTGAAATAATATGTAGAATTGTAATATTGGATAAAGAAGAGGTAAATCCAGGGGAAGAGGCTTATGTACAATTAAGATTGGAGAAGTCTTTGACTGTTCAGAGGAATGATAGATTTGTAATAAGAAGTTATTCTCCTATGTATACTATTGGTGGAGGCTCCATAATAGAACCTTTAGCTAAAAAAGTAAAAAGATTTGATGAAGAATACATAGAGGAATTAAAAATAAAAGAAAGTGGTAAAACTGAAAATATAATAGAAAATACTATAAAAAATTTAAGTAGTAATTATCCCAAAATTGTAGATATCCTTAAAGCTTTAGGAAAGAATGAAGATACCATTGAAGAAAAACTTTCCATACTTATAGATGAAAATAGAATAATAAAATTTGATACGGGAGATAAAGCAATATATATTCATAGAGAATATATAGAAGAAAAAGTAGAAAATATATGTGAAATATTAGAAAAGTTCCATCATGATAATCCATTAAAATGGGGCATATCTAAGGAAGAAATAAAAAATAGAGTATTTAAGGGCATAAAACAAAAAATATATGATGAAATATTAAACTTGCTTATACACAACAATAAAATAAACATACATGGCAATTTTGTTTCTTTAGTAGATTTTACTGTAAAGTACAGTAAAGAACAAAAATTAATAAGAGAAAGTATTATAAAAACATTTAAAAATTCAAAGTTTTCTCCACCTAGATATAATGAGATTGAAGATATGCAAGTAGATAAAAAAAGCTTTAAAATGGTATTTGATTGTTTACTAGACGAAGGTTCTATAGTTAAAGTATCAGAAGATTGTATGTTCTTACAAGAGGATTATAGTAAAGTTAAAGAAATGATAATAAGCTTTATAAAAGAAAATGGAAGTATAACATTAGCAGAGTTGAGAGATCAACTAGATACTAGTAGAAAATATGCGATGGCGTTAATAGAACATTTTGATGGTATAAAATTAACAAAAAGAGTAGAAGATAAAAGAGTGTTATATTAAAAATAATTTAAAAAAAGTTCGATTATTTAGTTTAAAGTCAATTAATTCTACAGCAAATTAGGAATAACTATCACAATAAGTCTAAAATTGTTTTAAAAAGTTGACATATTATAATTATTAATCTATAATGTAGAAGTGTAATAAATTGAGGGAGTAGATAGGTGCTGGTGTGCCTGCCGGTCTTCAAAACCGTTCTGCCGTGCTAAGACCACGACGGGTGAGTTCGATTCTCACATATTCCCGCCAAAACAAGATATATCAAAGGTTCGACTGTACTAGTAATTAGTGCAATCGGACTTTTTTATGTTGATATATATTTCAGTGGATATAATTCGTAAATAAAGTAAAGTCTAATCATGTAGCAAGTTTAATTGGGAGGAGTAAGATGTTTAAGCGTTCATGGATATATCCTATGATGTCACTAATTATTATATCAATGAAAATAAAATTTAAGTTTTAAGTTACTAGTATAATATTTAATTTGTTTTAATGTAAAAAATCTGCCAACACCTAAATGACATTAGCAGATCTTTTAATTATACTATTTCTCTAAATCAGCATCTCTTAAAATTATAAATCCAAGAGGTGACAGATAAACATTCTTAAGTTTTTTGTTCATACATACTATATTAGTATATTCATATATAGGCATTACTGGCATATCGTTCATAAAAATATCTTCCGCTTTATGCATTAAGTCAAATCTCTTTGTAGCATCAGCTTCAGTTTTAGCAGCAGCAATTAAATTGTCATATTCAGCATTGGTATATCCAGCACGATTTTGACCGTCGCCTGTAACAAACATGTTAAGGAATGTCATTGGATCATTATAGTCTGCTATCCAACCATCTCTAGCAACTAAATAATTGAAATTATTCATTTCAGTTAAATGAACTTTTCTTTCAACATTTCTTAATTGAGCGTCTATGCCAAGATTTTTCTTCCACATATCTTGTACAGCTTGAGCAATATTTTTATGTTGTTCCATTGTGTTATACATTATCTCTAATTTAGGGAATCCTTTTCCATCTGGATATCCAGCTTCGGCTAAAAGTTTTTTAGCTTGTTCAACATCAGCAGTTGCTTTGTAGTATTCTTTATTCTTAAACTTATTACCCTTTAAATCACTTACACTATTTGGTATTAAGCTTGTTGCTGGTTTTTCTCCAGCTTTTGTAATTTTTTCTACCAAAGCAGTTCTATCTAAAGCAAGACTTAGAGCTCTTCTTACTCTAACATCTTTTAAAGCTTTAGCAGATGCTGGGTCAATCTTTTCAGCATTTGGTGATATATTAAAATTATAGTAGTAAGTTCCTATATAAGGGAATGCTTTAGCTGTCCCATCCTTTAATAGATTAGGTATTTCTTGAGCAGGTGGTTTCTCTATTAAATCTAATTGTCCTGTTTTAAATGCAGATAAATAACTGCTTTCATTTTCTAAAGTTTTGAATTCAACTCTATCAAGTTTAATGCTTTTTGTGTTCCAGTAATTAGGATTTTTAACAAAGTTCAAGCTATCTTTTGGTTTATATTCTTTCATCATGAAAGGTCCGTTAGACACATAAGTCTCTGCTTTTATAGCCCAATCTTTTGGATTTTTTTCTACTATGTCCTTTCTTATAGGAGCATATGTAGGAAAAGCTGTTAAGGACAAGAAGTATGGAGTAGCTGATTCTAGAGTTGCTACAAGAGTATAATCATCTGTAGCCTTAACTCCTACTTCATCAATTGTAGCTTTTTTTACAGCGTCTGGTTTAGCGCTCTTGTTGAAAGTTGCACCATTTTTTAGATAATAAAGTTGAGTAGCATACTCTGATGCAGTTTTAGGATCTAGAGCTCTCTTCCAAGCGTATTCAAAATCTTTGGCAGTAACTGGTTTTCCATCAGACCATTTAGCATCTTTTCTTAGATGGAATGTGTAAGTTAAACCATCTGCAGAAATTTCCCATTTTTCAGCAACGCCAGGAATAGCCTTGTCTTGCTGGTCCAAATTCGTCAAACCTTCAAAAGCATTACATATTACCTGTGCACCTTCCACTGAGTTATTTAGACCCGGATCGATAGTTCTTGGATCAGCTCCAATGTTAATTTTTACTACTTTGTTTCCAGCAGAATCCTTTTTACTTCCGCTACTGCAGCCTGCAAATACTGAGCCTGATACTGCAATAGTCATAAGTAATGAAAGAAGCTTAAATTTTTTGTTTTTTAGCATTAATAAACCCCCCAATAATATATTTTTTATTTTTAATATATGATAAAGATTAAAATATATTTATATAAATTTTACCATATATTCAAATTTAAACAAATATTAATATAAATGGCAGGCAACACAATGGTCACCACCTAAATCTTTTAATAAAGGTTCCACCTCTGAACAAATTGGTTTTGCATATCTACATCTTCTCTTAAATCTGCACCCTGGTGGTGGGTCAATAGGAGAAGGTGTTTCACCTTCCAACATGATTCTTTTGTTTGCAGCAGCCATATTTGGGTCAGGAACAGGTATAGCTGATAAAAGAGCCTGAGTGTATGGATGCAAAGGCTTTCTATATAATTCATTGCTATATCCGATTTCTACCATTTTGCCAAGATACATGACTCCGATTCTAGTAGATATATGTTTAACCATAGAAAGGTCGTGAGCTATAAATAAATAAGTTAAATCTAAATCATTTTGTAAGTCTTCCAACATATTAACCACTTGAGCTTGAATAGATACGTCAAGGGCTGATATTGGTTCATCACATACTATAAAATCTGCTTCAACAGCAAGTGACCTAGCTATACCAATTCTCTGACGTTGTCCACCGGAAAATTCATGTGGGTATCTACTGGCATGATCTCTATTTAGGCCAACTTTTGTTAAAAGGTAATGAATCCTTTCCTCTCGTTCTTTTCCTTTCATCAATTTATGTATATCAATAGATTCACCTATAATATCGCCTATAGTCATTCTTGAATCTAAAGAAGCATAAGGATCCTGAAAAATCATTTGCATTTTTCTTCTATAAGGCAGCATTTCCTTAGGGGATATTTTAGCAATATCTTTCCCATCATAAATTATTTTGCCATCTGTAGGTTCATATAATTTTATAATAGTTCTGCCAGCAGTAGTTTTTCCACATCCTGATTCTCCAACAAGGCCTAGGGTCTCACCTTTGTTTATTGAAAAAGAGATATCATCTACAGCCTTTACTAAACTTTTTTTATTTCCCAAAAATCCTTTTTTTAATTCAAAGTATTTTTTTAAATTTTTTATTTCTATAAGTGGTTTCTTATCTGCCATTATGAATTCCTCCTTCCTGTCTCATGTTCTACTTTTGGTGAATTAGGGTGATTTAGCCAACAAGCAGAACAGTGCTGCTCAGTAATTTCAAACTGAGGAGGCCTTTCCGTTAGGCATATATTCATGGCATGTTCACACCTTGGTGCAAAAGGACATCCTGCTGGCGGCTTTAAAAGATCAGGTGGCGTTCCTTCAATTGGCTGTAACCTCTCTTTTATATCTTCTTTTGGGTTTGGTATACTTCTTAAAAGTCCCCAAGTATAAGGATGTCTCGGATTGTAAAAAATATCTTTAGAAGCACCGCTTTCGACAATAGTGCCACCATACATTACGTATATCCTGTTACAGACATCAGCTACAACCCCTAAGTCATGAGTTATAAGTATTATAGACATATCTATTTTTGATTTTAAATCCTTCATAAGTTCAAGAATTTGAGCTTGAATTGTAACGTCCAATGCTGTGGTTGGTTCATCTGCTATCAAAAGTTTTGGAGCACATACAAGGGACATAGCAATCATAGCTCTTTGCCTCATACCACCAGAAAATTCATGTGGATATTGTTTCATTCTTTTTTCTGGGCTAGGTATTCCAACTAAATTTAACATTTCTACAGCTTTCTTAAAAGCGTCATTACTATTCAATTTTTTATGCTTTATAAGAGGCTCCATAAGTTGTTCACCTATAGTGAAAACAGGATTTAGAGAAGTCATAGGGTCTTGAAAAATCATTCCTATTTCATTACCTCTTATTGACTCCATTTCTTTCTCAGGAAGGTTGACTAAGTCTTTTTCATCAAATATTAGTTCGCCTTCCTTTATTTTACCGTTATCAGGTAAAAGACGCATGAGTGACATCATAGTAATACTTTTACCACTGCCGGATTCTCCAACTATACCAATAGCTTCTCCTTTGTTTAAATGAAGAGAAGCTCCTCTTACTGATTTTACTTCACCCACATGTGTATAAAATGATGTATGCAAATTGATGATTTGTAGTAAATTTTCCATAGTAAAAGCCTCCTATTATTTTCTCATCTTAGGGTCTAAACCATCTCTTAAACCGTCACCTAGTAAGTTAAATGCAAGCATTGTTAAACAGATAGCCAGTGCAGGGAAAAATAATTGTGTTGGATACAATTGGAATCCCTCTAATGCTTCTGAAGCAAGAGTTCCCCAAGATGCTTGGGGTGCAGAAACACCAAGTCCTATAAAGCTTAAAAATGATTCTGTAAATATAGCTTCAGGCACTGACATTGTAAGAGTTATTATTATTGGTCCCATACAGTTTGGAATAAGATGTCTTAAAAGTATTCTTAGAGGTGAAGCCCCTAAAGTTTTCGCTGCAAGAACAAATTCTTGTTCTTTAAGGGACATTACTTGTCCTCTTACTATTCTTGCCATAGTTAGCCAATATGTTATTGCAAGGGCAATTATTATAGTTTTTAAGCTGGCACCAAATATAACCATTAATAAAATTACATATATTGTCATTGGTATAGAGTAAAGTGTGTCTACTATTCTCATCATTAGATTATCTACTCTACCACCACAGTAGCCCGCTATACCTCCGTATAAAACACCAATTAATATATTTAAAATACTAACAACATATCCAACAGTTAATGATATTCTAGCACCATATAGTACTCTTACAAAAATGTCTCGTCCAAATTTATCAGTACCAAACCAATGTTCCAAAGTTGGTGATTGATTGGATATCTCCAAGTTTTGTGTATAGTAATTATATTTTGAAAATATTGGACCCAAAATAGATAGTAAAGTTATAAATATTACAAAGCATAAGCCTACCATGGCAAGTTTATTTTGTTTAAGCCTTTTCCAGGCATCTTGCCAATATGTAAGACTAGGTCTCACGATCGCTTCAGAATTTTTTTGGTCATGGGAAACCTTTTCAAATGCATCTTTAGAAAATTCCATATTTGTGACCTCCTAAGATTCAAGTTTTATTCTAGGATCTATAATTCCATATAGTAAATCTACAATTAAGTTGCAAAATACTAAAAATGTACTAAAGAAAATTGTAACTCCTAATGTAGTGGTATAATCTCTGTTATATATACTTTGAACAAATTCACGTCCAAGTCCAGGGATACCAAACAAGGTTTCTATAACAAAACTACCAGTAAGTACGCCTGCAACAAGAGGTCCTAAATAAGTAACTATAGGTATTAATGAGTTTTTTAAGGCATGTTTATAAATTATTTTACCTTTTGAGAGTCCTTTAGCTTTAGCTACTTTTATGTAATCTTGTCTTATAACTTCTAAAAGACTTGATCTTGCAAGTCGTGAAATAAATGCCATAGCGTAGCCACCAAGCGCAATAGCTGGTAAAACCATGTATTGCGGTCCGTCAAACCCTACAGCAGGAAACCAACCTGCTTTAACAGCAAAGAAGTAAATAAAGAACGTAGCCATAACAAAACTTGGTACCGTTACTCCTAAGGTGGCAATAACCATACAAAGGTTGTCCTGCCATTTTCCTTGATAAAGAGCAGCTGTTATGCCCATATATGTTCCTACAATAAGAGCAAAACCTACAGCGCATAGTCCAAGTTTTGCAGATGCTGGAAATGAATAAGCAATAACTTGATTTACAGTTCTACCTTCATAGCGCATGGAAGGGCCTAAATCACCATGTAAAACTACACTTTTTAAATATGTGGTGTATTGCTCGCCCAAAGGCTTGTTAAGTCCAAATTTTTGTTCCAAATTTGCTTTTACCTGATCAGGTAACTTTTTTTCTGCGTCAAAAGGACCGCCAGGTATTTGGTGCATTAAAAAGAATGTTAAGGTAATAACTACCCAGATAGTTATAGCGCTTGAAAAGAGCCTTTTTAGTATGTACTTCAGCATTTTTAACCCCCCATTTTTAAGTTTAAAATTAAAGTAGATTGTACATTTAAGTGCAAATCATGCATTTTTATGTAATAATGTGTAAAAAAATTAATAGTTTAAAATTAAAAAAAATGAATAAATCGATTAAATATAAATCATTTTTTTCAAGAATTGGTTTACTAAAACATTCATTTTTTACATGATATTACCACAGAATTACATTTGTGTCAATTGATATGACTAGCATATAAATTGATAGAATATTAGAACTATGTACATATTCTTTTTTTTGTTTGCCAAAATATGCATTTAAACTGTTGATTTATTTGATTTTAAGTTAATTTTACAATAAAAACCATTTTTATAATTGAATTATTTATGCATAAAAATAAAATAATAATATTTATAGATGAAATTAAAAGTTTATACTTATACTTTTAAATATATTAAGAAAAATATATTTAAATAATATTAAAATATACCTTTTTATGTATTAAAGTCTTTTATAACAAACACGATTATTAAAAGTGATGCAAATCTAAATATATCTAAATATTTATTGATTTTTTGATTCATAGAAAGGTGAAATTTATGATTGAATGGTATGATAAACCGTGGAGTGAAGTTGTTAAAACTTTTGGAAGTAATATATATTCTGGATTAGATGAAGACCAGATAACCCCTCATAGGGAAAAATACGGTCATAATAAAATAATAATGCCTGTAGTTCCTAAAATCACTACTTTAATTATAAAACAAATTAAAAATTTATGGATAATAATGTTATTCATGGCTTTGGGAGTATTTATTTATTTAAACCAATATATATATGCAGGTATAGCTGTTTTTATTGTAGTTATTAATTTATTATGTTTTACATTAAGTGAGTATAATGATAAAAAGAGCTTAAAGGAATTACAAAAGTTAAATATGGGGCATGCTAGAGTAGTTAGAGATGGAAGAACCTTAAAAATACCTGAAGAAGAGTTGGTAGTGGGGGATATTGTAATAGTAGGTAAAGGAGAGTCTGTACCCGCTGAATTAAGAGTTATTGAAAGTGATGATTTAAAAGTGAACGAAACCTCTGTTACCGGAGAAAATTTTATAGTTGAAAAATATGAGACTAAAATAGAAGATAAAGAATTGAAACTATCAGATATGAAAAATATACTTTTTAAAGCTTCATTTGTAACGAGTGGAAGTGGTACAGGTATAGTCATAGCTACAGGAATGAATACTCAAGTTTCTAACATAATTAAGTTATTTCTTGGAGAAAAGGAAGGCGAAAAACCTTTTAATAAAAGAATTAATGCAATATTAAATTCATTTACTCTTTTGATGTTAGGAGCATTAGCACTTAATTTATGTGTTAGTTTATTTCAGAAGGAAAATATAAAACACATAATTGGAAACTCATCAATAATTTTATTAAATTCAATGCCTCAGACAATGGTTATAATTATGGCTTTAATTTCATCCATTTTATTTAATATACTAAAAAAACAAAATATACTATTCAAAAATTTATCTGTTGTGGAACGATTAGCTAGTGTATCTATTATATGTACTGATAAGGTGGGTGCTTTTTCTAGCAATAAAATGAAAGTATCAACAATATATTGCAATGATGCTTTAATTGATGCTGTAGGAGAAGAATTAAAACAAGGTATATCTGAAGAAAAAAATGAAAATCTATATAGAATGGTAAATATCGCACTACTGTGTAATGATACTAAAACAAATACAGGAAAATTAGAAAATACTAAAGACGATTTAATAGAAATAGCCTTGGTTAAATTTGGAATGGATAACGGAGTGCTGAAAAGAAACTTAGAAAAACAGTATAAAAGAATAAAACAAATACCTTTTGATAGAGAAAGAAGAATTATGACAACTATAAATGCTGTAGACGAAAATTACAGAGCTAATATTAAAGGCGCCGTAGATTCTATATTAACTAGATGTACTCATATTATGAAAAATGGATTAGAATCAGAGATAACAGAAGAAGATATAGATGCAATAAAAAATGCAGACATAAGTATGTCTAATGGATGTTTATCTGTTATTGGAGTAGCATATAGAAATTTTATTTATGAACCAAGTTTAAAGGAGAATATAGAAAGTCATTTAGTTTTTGCTGGATTAGTTGGATTTGAAAATAGTATAAGAGAAGATGCTGTAGAAGGAATTGAAAAGAGTCATCTATTGAACATCAAGCCTGTTATGATTACTGAGGATAATAAACTTACAGCATTTGCCATAGGTAAAAAATTGGGAATAGTATCGAATTTGCAACAAATTTTAGCAGGCGTAGAGATTGATAATATGTCTGAAGATGAATTTCAACGAATAGGAGATAAAATAAATATTTTTTCAAGGATAGATTCTAAGAATAAGGTTAGTATAATAAGAAATTTAAAAGAATATGGATACAGCACTGCTATTACGGGGGCTAAACTAGTAGATTTACCAGTTTTAAGAGTTTCTGATATAGGAATAACTACATCAAGTAGTAATATAGTGAGAAAATTATCGGATATATTTTTGAAAAACATTAACTTTTTACAAATTATAAATGTAGTAGAAGATTGTAGAAAAATGGTAAATTTAATAAAAAAAATAGTTATATATACTGTTAGTAGCAGTGCAGCTATGATTGTTTTTACAACTCTTATTTGTCTATATAAACGAAAGGTACCCTTAATAATAGAGGAAGGACTTGTATTAAATAATATTGTAATAATTCTATCTTCTATGGCATTAACATATCAATACAAAAATGAAAAAAATGGATACAGTGAAAATGTAATTGATAAAAATACCATAAAAGAAAATATATCATTTATAGCATTTAGTGGTATGTTAATTGGAGTAGGAGCCTTTGCAGCATACGAAGTAGGGCTAAGTCGGGGGATAATATTTGCACAAGCATCTGCGTTTGGTGTGTTGAATTTAAGTTGTGTACTATTTTTATATAGTTTTTCAAATAAGTTATTTTTCAAAGATAGACTTTCAAATTTAATTATATTTATAAATCTTGTTATTCAAATAGGTATTTTATTTATTATAGCAGGTAAAAATGTTTTTATTAGCATAGATTATTGGCGAAATATAGTTGCATTTATAGTTATTTGGTTAGTGATATGTATGTTTAGAAAGTTTGATAAGGAAGAGATTTATGATTAAACCTTTTACTATATGGATAGGATAGGTAGTAGGAGGAGATAAATAGTGAAAAAACCACTGGTATACTATGCTATTTCTTTGTTTACAGGATGTCTTTGTACTTTAATGTTGTTACAGAATTTTATAGGAGGTGCAGTTATTGCTGCATCTTTTTTTGCCATACTTTTTTTTACTATAGACAAAAATTTTTTTTATATAAATACTTGTTTTTTCTTTATTGGGGCGTTAACTTTTACTCTTTATTTTAATGTTAAAGTTCCTAAAACTATAAATGTAAGAATAATGGAAAAAAGTAATTTTTATTGTTTATCAGAGTATAAAGGAAGAAAGTTAATATTAAAAGGAAATGTAAAGAAATTAAAAGAAGGAGAAAAAATAATAGTTCACGGTAAATTTGAAAAAGAGAAAGATTTGAAAAGAGGTATAATAGGAGTATACAAGGTAGAAAAATATAAAAGTTGCAAAAAAGATGTTATATACTATTTGTATGATATAAAAAGAAATATATATATTCAATTTAAGGAAATATTAGGAGAGGAAAAATCATCAGTAATAATGTCTCTTTGTTATGGAGATACACAATATCTTTCAAAAAATCAAAAAAATCAATTCCAAAAACTAGGAGTATTTCATGCTGTTAGTGTATCTGGATTTCATATGGCTATTATATATAAAGTTCTTGAAAGGTTTATAGGATTGAAGTTAGCCGTTTTGTTTTCATTTGTATATTTAATTTTTACAGGTATGGAGGCCGCTACAGTTAGAGCTTTTATTATGATACTAATATTTAAACTCTCCAAAATGTTATTTAAAAATTACGATAGTTTATCTTCCTTAAGTTTAGCAGCCTTAGTCCTAATTTTAGTTAAACCATATTATATAACGGATATAGGGTTTATGCTCTCTTTTTTAGCTACTTTAGGTATATTGTTGTACTATAAGAAGACTATGAGACTTTTGTATAAACTACCACAAAAATTAAATGAAAGTTTAAGCATAACTTTAAGCTCTCAAATTTTCTCAGTGCCATATATAGCTTTTACTATTCAAAATTTCAGCTCAGGTTTTATATTTGGCAACTTATTTTTATTGCCAATGTATTCTATTATAGTGGTTTTAGGAAATATAGCCCTTTTAACATGTTGGTTGCAACCTTTATTTAAAATTATGTGTAGTGTTCTTAATTTAATAATAACTGCTGTAGAAGGTGCTAATCATTTGATTTTAGACATATGTCCTTCTGTAAGCTACCTGACATATTTAGATGGGGTGGCCCTAGTTTTAGTATTTATAAGTTGCCTGATGTATAACCATGGATATAAACAATACAAATATTTGCCTTTCATGGTTCTTTTGTCTCTTGCCTTTCAAAACTATAATTTTGTTCCTCAAATCTATTATGTTAGTTTCCAAAAAGCTGAAGTAGTTATTATAAAATATAAAAAGCAAAGTACAATGATATGTAATTATGAGCAGAGCTATGCAAAAGAACTTATTAATTTAAAGGAACAAATGAAAGTAGACAAAGTTATTACTAATATTGATAGAAGTTATATGATAAAACTAAATCGCAGTTTATATATAAAAATAGCACCTTATTATAAAGATGAATCTATGAATATATGTATTTATAGTGGAAAGCATAAGTTGGCTCTTTTAAGTAATAGTTTGAAGAAAAAAGATGTTGAAGCGTTTAAATCTTATGATAAAGTAAAGCTTTTGCAAAGATATCCAAATGCAGTTGGTGAAAAGTACTTGGATTATAGCTATAGAGAGAGGTCTAATTTGTATGCTATAATATTTAATGAAATATATAAAATAGATTGAATAGTTATTTTTGAAGATGGCTTAAAATGAGGTGGAAGTTTTGATTGATATATTTGGTTTAAAAGAAAATATTAAAAAAGGTGTTATTAATAATTGTTACTTATTTTGTGGAGCAGATGAGCAAATTATGAAAGAAGGTATAGATTGTATAGTAAATAAACTTTTAGATAAAAATTTTATAGACTTAAATTATGTTAAGTTTGATGGTAACACGTTAGAGAGTTTTGATCCTGTTATTAATGCTTGTCAAACATTACCGTTTATGAGTGACAAGAAAGTAGTTTTAGTATATAGGTCATCATTTTTTAAGGAGGATAAAGGAGAAAATAGCAAGGCTTCCAGTGAAGCTGTTTTTAATAAAATTTGTGATTATTTATCTGCAGTACCAGAACATTGTGTGCTTGTATTTTATGATGTATTTAAAAGTAAAAGAGATAAACCAGGAAAAAGAATATATAAATTAGATAAATTGGTGTGTGTAGTTAAAGCTGATAAAATGAAAGGACAACAATTAGAATCAAAAATAAAGAGCTTTTTTGAAGCTAAGGGAAAACAAATAGGAAGAGTAGAGCTTAGAATTTTTTCTAGTCTTATGGATGAAAATAATCTAAGCATAATTGAAAGGGAAGTAGAAAAACTATGTTGCTATGCTTATGATAGAACCATATCTAAAGAAGATATAAAAGATTTATTTTTAAAGAGTAATGATGATGATATTTTTGACTTGGTAAACCCTATATCACAAAAAAAAGTTAAAGAAGCTATTGAAGTATTGAATGAACTTATATATAAAGGTGAAAAAGTACCTTATATTTTAAACATGATAGAAAGACAATTTAATTTATTATTTAGAGTAAAAGTTGCCATTGAGGCTAAAAAAAGTAAACAAGATATTATGAAGGGATTAAAAATAAGATCTGAATATGCGTGTGATATGCTTATAGGTCAAAGTAAGAAGTTTACATTGAAACAATTACAAGGTGCTTTGGAGTTATGTTTAGGTGTAGAGCAGAAAATAAAGAGCTCCTCAGTAAATGAAAAAACTGAAATGGAGCTGCTTATAATAAATACTATTACACGGTAAAAAAACATAAATAAATAACCGGTTTGAATAACCGGTTTATTTATTAAGCACTTAAATTATTTAATTTTGCTGCTAATCTTGATTTGCTTCTAGCTGCTTTGTTCTTATGTATTACTCCCTTTGATGCAGCCATATCTAATGCTCTGCTAGCTCCTACAAAAGTAGTTTTAGCTTCTTCAGCATTTCCGCCAGTTATAGCAACTTCAAACTTCTTTACAGCAGTTTTTAACGCTGATTTAATCATTCTGTTTCTAAGAGTTTTAGTTTCTATAACTTTTATTCTTTTTTTTGCAGATTTTATATTTGCCATATTTTCACCCCCTTGTAGTTTTATAGGGCCTCAACAGCTCTGGGGAAATTTGCTAATGAGTTTCGTTTATTCAACAAATGATATTATATCATTAAAATTTCAGTACTTCAAGTACTTTTTTTTATTATACTGTTCCAAAGCTCTGCATTACACCTTAGGCATAAGATTATAGAAAATGAGAATATGTATATAAATTTAAGGAAAACCTAAAATAAACAGAATTCTTGGTTTCAGGTGGAGATTTGATATTAGCTGAAATTTAGAAGTCGGTAGCCATGAAATAAAATTAATTTTTGTTAAAAGGAGTGTGTTTATGTTTAACATAAGAACTGATTTGGCTGTTGAAGCTAAGGAGATTTATAAAAATAAAAATAATGGAGAAATACCTGGAGTAGAGGTAGAAGAAAATAGCGAAGGTGATATAAAGATAACTACAGTTAAAGTGATAAGCGATGTAGGGGAAAAAATGATGAGAAAACCTAAAGGTACATATATAACTATAGATATGCCTAAATTCACCCATTATGATGGCGACACTATGGATGCTGTAAGTAAAGTTCTTGGTAAGACTTTATCTAAAATAGTAAATGTTAATGATAGTATGACTGCGTTAGTGGTTGGATTAGGAAACTGGAATATAACACCTGATGCACTAGGTCCAAAAGTAGTAGGTAAGCTTATGGTGACAAGACACTTAAAGCAATTAATTCCAGATCAAATTGATGAAGGAATAAGACCTGTATGTGCCATAGCTCCAGGTGTCTTAGGTATTACAGGTATAGAAACAGGAGAGATTATAAAAGGAGTGGTTGATAAAATAAAGCCAAATTTAATAATATGTATAGATGCTTTAGCTTCAAGAAAGATGGATAGAGTAAATTCAACTATTCAAATAGGAAATACAGGCATATCCCCTGGGTCAGGAGTTCAAAATAAACGAATGGAGATAAGCGAGAAGACTTTAGGAATACCAGTTATAGCTATAGGAGTACCTACTGTTGTAGACGCAGCTACCATGGCTAATGATACTATAGATATGGTATTGGATCAAATGATAGGTCAATCAAAAAAAGGTGGGGAATTTTATAATATGCTAAAATCAGTTGACAAAAATGAAAAACAAAAAATGATTCAAGATCTTTTAACCCCATATGTAGGGAATCTCATGGTAACGCCTAAAGAAGTAGATTTGGTTATAGATTCTGTTTCAAAGGTAATAGCTAATGGTATAAATATAGCTCTTCAACCAGCTTTGGATTTGGAAGATATAAATAAGTTTCTTAACTAGTTATAAATTTATAATTACCACCATATAAATTATATGAGTTACTTATTAAACCTATAATAGTCACTTGATATAAGGGAGGTGGGGAGCTACTTTGAATATTTTCAGAGTGGTGTAATTATTGGATTACAGAAGAATGAATGTAAAAAACAAATTCAAACTAAAAGCATATGTTATTGTGGTAAGTATGTTTTTAGTTATCATTTTACCTTGTGTTGTAAGGGCTAATTCCTATAGTAGTAATATAAATAGAAATCTATTTTATGTTAAAATTTTAAATTATACTATGCCAGCGGTAAAAGCTACTTCTTTTAATGAAGATGATATGGCTGAAAACGGATCTTATATAGGTGAAGAAGTTTTGAAAATACTTGGTTTAAAATTAAGTAGTCCAATGTCAGTTTTATCAAAAGAAATGTCTTATATTGACTTAGGAAATCATGGAACTAAGGAGGTAGCTAATGTAAATTTCAATCATTTTAAACTAGATGATAAGCAAATTTCAAAAGATACTAAAGATTCAAAGGATACTTCTAAGGAAAGTTTAAATTTAGAAAATAAAGAAGTAAATATACATGATCCAAAACTCAAAAAAACTTTAAATACTAATAAACCAGAAGTATTAATATATCATACGCATACTACAGAAAGCTACAAGCCTGGTAATCCTATAAATTTTGATGCATCTCAAAATGTTTGTGCAGTAGGGGATGCTTTAGTGAATGAACTTCAAAATAATTACGGGATTTCTACTATAAATGATAAAACAGTACATGATGCTGAGGCATATACACAAAGCTATGCAAGATCAGTTGTAACATTAGATAAATATATAAAACAAAATAAAGATTTTAAATTGGTAATAGATATGCATCGAGATTCTGTAGAAGATAAAAAAGCTGTTACAATGAAAATGAATGGAGAAAATGTGGCTAAATTTATGATTGTTATGGCTAGAAAAAATCCTCATTTTGATAAAAACATGGCTCTAGCAAATAAAATAATGCAAACTTCAGATAAACTATTCCCAGGATTTTGCAAAGGGGCATTTTACTACAATTATGGAACAAGGTATTTCAATCAAGATAAAAGCGATAATGCCATGCTAATAGAAATAGGAGCAGATATAAATACTACTGATGAAGCTAAAGCTTCAACTAAGTATCTTGGAAGAATAATTGCAGAATGCCTTAATAAAAATTGATAACAATGTAAATTTAATGTGCACTTATAAAAATCAGATAAGTAATTATTAATTAAAAATAAATTATAAATAAAACTGAATAAAAATAAGAAAAGCGTACATCCTTAAATAATAGAGGATTTGGAAATTTATTAATAAATTCATTTATAATTTTCAATTCTCAATTTTAATTGGGGGTGTTTTTTTCTGATATGAAAAGCACTTTTAAAAATATGATTATTGTTATAATAATATGCTTCAGCATAATATTTTACGGATTTATAGTTATTAGTGGGAATTTGCCTAAGTTTATAAAGGATAGAACATATGTAAAAATAAATTATTCATTAAAACCTTTTGATTTTAGATTCAATATTGGTGAATATTCTCTGTATATAAATAATAAGGTCATTGTAAATATTAAAAATGGTTCATATAAGGCTATTAATAATGTGCAAGAAAAAGTTTGTGATAATACTTCTAGTATTATAAGTAAAACTTCTAGTGGTTTAAAAAATGTTGGAGAAAAAATAAATAACACCATACAACACAAAGTTAGGTAGAATGTACATATAATCTGCTTTTCACCATATTACTGTTGTGTTATAATTTACTATGATTATTTGTATCAAGAGTATGGTAGAAGATTTGCAATAAAGTGCAAATTTTTAAAATTGTAATTTAGTAATGGAGGGCAAAGTAATATGCAGAGCGAAAGACAAAAATATATAAGAAATTTTTCTATAGTTGCTCATATAGACCATGGTAAGTCTACACTTGCAGATAGATTAATAGAAAAAACAGGAACTCTTACAAAAAGGGAAATGGAAGAACAAATACTTGATAGTATGGAGCTTGAAAAGGAAAGAGGTATAACAATAAAGTCTCAGGCTGTGAGACTTGTTTATAAAAGGCCTGGAGGAGAAGAATATATTTTAAACCTTATAGATACTCCAGGCCATGTAGATTTTAATTATGAGGTATCTAGGAGTTTAGCAGCTTGTGAAGGAGCTATACTTGTAGTAGATGCTACACAAGGAATACAAGCTCAAACTTTAGCAAATTGTTATTTAGCTTTAGATAGTAACTTAGAGATTGTTCCTGTAATAAATAAAATAGATTTACCTAGTGCAAGACCAGAGGAAATTAAACAAGAAATTGAAGATGTAATAGGTATAGAAGCAGTTGATGCACCGTTGGTATCAGCAAAAACAGGCATTAATATAGAAGATGTACTAGAAGCTATAGTAAAAAAGGTTCCAGCGCCACAAG
The DNA here is from genome assembly GCA_964554365.1 of uncultured Clostridium sp. Classification (GTDB taxonomy): domain Bacteria; phylum Bacillota; class Clostridia; order Clostridiales; family Clostridiaceae; genus Clostridium_AM. The sequence continues at coordinate 25,977 of CAZKOJ010000034.1, forward strand.
GAGATGAGAATGCTCCTTTAAGAGCACTTATATTTGATTCTTCATATGATAGTTACAGAGGTGTAGTATGCCATTTAAAGGTTGCACAAGGCACTATAAAACCTGGTATGAAAATAAAATTAATGGCTAGTGAAAAAGTATATGAAGTGGTTGAAACCGGTGTGTTTGTTCCTAAATATCTATCTATGCCTCAGTTAAGTGCAGGAGATGTTGGATATTTTACGGCATCCATAAAAAATGTAAGAGATGCTCGTGTTGGAGACACTGTAACAGAAGCTGAGAGACCAGCAGAAGAAGCTCTTATTGGATATAGGCCAGCGGTACCAATGGTATATAGCGGTATTTACCCAGTAGATGGAGCAAAATATGGTGAGTTAAGGGAAGCACTTGAAAAGCTTCAGCTAAATGATGCAGCTTTGGCTTTTGAGCCTGAAACATCCATAGCATTAGGATTTGGATTTAGATGCGGATTTTTAGGACTTCTTCATATGGATGTAATCCAGGAAAGAATAGAAAGAGAGTTTAATTTAGATATTATAACTACAGCACCATCTGTTATATATAAAATAATTAAAACTGATGGAGAGCTTATAGAACTTACTAATCCTACAAATCTTCCAGATTATACAGAAATAACATGCATGGAAGAACCTATAGTGAAAGCTTCTATAATAACACCATCTGAATATGTAGGTGCAATTATGGAGTTAGCTCAAAATAGACGTGGAATATTTAAAGATATGCAGTATATAGAAACTACTAGAGTATGTTTAAACTATGAAATTCCTTTAAATGAAATAATATACGATTTTTTTGATGTGCTAAAATCAAAAAGTAGAGGATATGCATCTTTAGATTATGAATTGGCAGGTTATAGAGAAGCTAAATTAGTTAAGCTTGATATACTTTTAAATAGTGAAATAGTAGATGCATTATCAATGATAGTGCCAGAAGAAACAGCTTATGCTAAAGGTAGAGCTATAGCAGAAAAGCTAAAGGACATAATACCAAGACAGATGTTTGAAATACCAATTCAAGCAGCTGTTGGCGCTAAAGTTATAGCAAGAGAAACAATTAAGGCCATGAGAAAAGATGTTTTAGCAAAATGCTATGGTGGAGATATATCAAGAAAGAAAAAGTTACTTGAAAAGCAAAAAGAAGGAAAGAAACGAATGAGACAAGTGGGAAGCGTAGAAGTTCCACAAGAAGCATTTATGGCAGTACTTAAAACAGGAGAATAGCAAAAAAATGAAATAATGGATAAATAAAAATGTGAGGTTGTTTTTATGAGCTTGAAAATTAAAAATGATACTGAAGGAATTGCATTATACATACATGTGCCTTTTTGCAAGCAAAAATGTTTATATTGTGATTTTCCATCTTTTAGTGGGAAAGAAAGCCTTATGTTGAGTTATTCAAAAGCTTTGGCAAAGGATATAGAAGCAGCTTCTAAAATGAATATAAAAACTATTTTTATAGGTGGGGGTACTCCCACCTATTTATCTTTGGAAGCTTGGAATTATATTAAGAGAGCTATAGATAGATTGAATAAAGATAAAGACATAGAGTTTACTGTAGAAGGAAATCCGGGAACTTTTACAGAAGAAAAATTAAATTTTTTAAAGAACATGGGAGTTAACAGATTTAGCATAGGTCTTCAATGCTGGCAAAATAATATACTTAAAAATTTAGGAAGGATTCATACTACTGAAGATTTTATTAAAAGTTATGAAATGGCAAGAAACATAGGGTTTAAAAATATAAATGTGGATTTGATGTTTGGTTTACCGGGACAAAGTATGGAGAATTGGGAAGAAAGTTTAGAAAAGGTTGTTGAAATTAATCCTGAGCATATATCTTGTTACGGTCTAATAATCGAAGAAGGAACACCTTTTTACCAAATGTATGAAAAAGAAACAATAATTTTTCCGGAAGAAGAACTTGAAAGGGAAATGTATAGATATGCATTAAGTTTTCTAAAGGATAAAGGTTATAAACAATATGAAATATCTAATTTTTCAAAAATAGGAGCGGAATGTAAACATAACTTAGTATATTGGAATTTAGGTGAATATATGGGATGTGGTTCAGGTGCCCATTCTTATATAAATAGCTTAAGGTATAGAAAAAATGAAAATATAGAAAAATATATTAGAGAAGTAGAAGAAAATAATAATCCCAATCTTGATGAACATAAAAATTCTATAGAGGATGATATGGAAGAATTTATGTTTATGGGACTTAGAAAAATATCGGGAATATCAATAAATGAATTCAATAAAAGGTTTAATTGTAATATCAACCAAATATATGGTGACGTTATAAAAAAATATATAGACAATACTATGCTTATAAATGAAGGCGGTAGATTATTTTTAAGTGCTAGAGGCATAGAAGTGTCTAATAGTATAATGTGTGACTTCATATTAACTTAAAGGCTTTAAAAGATTTAAGCAGAAAAACAGAGAAAAACTAACATTTACTTATTAAAAGTTTGATTATGAGTTGATTTATGCAAATAAGGTAAATTATATAGTGTTGACAAATAAAATGATGAGTGATATTTTTTAATCATAGTGATTAGCACTCAACGATGATGAGTGCTAATAAAGAGGTGATATTATGGAAATGGATGAAAGAAAGGTAAAAATACTTCAGGCCATAATAAATGATTATATAAATACTGCGGAGCCTGTAGGATCCAGAACCATAGCAAAAAAGTATAATTTAGGTATAAGTTCTGCTACTATAAGAAATGAAATGGCAGATTTGGAGGATATGGGTTACCTTGAGCAACTTCATAGTTCTTCAGGAAGAAAACCTTCAGATAAAGGATATAGACTTTATGTTGATAAGCTTATGCAGATATCCAATGTAACACCTGAAGAAGAATATATGATAAAAACTCATATTCTAAACAATGCATTGTTTGAAGTAGATAGAATACTAAAACAAGCTACATTAATTTTATCGGAGCTTACAAAGCTCACTTGTGTAGTAAAAGCCCCTTCTGTAAGAAAAAGTTGCATAAAATATATACAACTTTTAAATATTGATTCCAATAGCATATTAATGCTCATAATAACAGATAGTGGGATAATAAAAAACAATGTTATAAAAGTTGGTAAAAATGTAAATTCATATGTAATTGCTCAACTAAGTAATGTACTAAATCATAGATTAAAAAATTTAAATTATGAGCAGATAAATCTAGAAGTTATAAATAACCTTAAAAGTGATTTGGCTGGATATGATGACATATTCAATGCTATAATTCCTGTGTTATATGAAAGTTTAAATGCAGTTGATAAATCTGAAATTTATATGGAAGGTGCAACTAATATATTTAATTACCCTGAGTATAAAGATGTAGAAAAAGTACGAGAATTTTTATCATTATTGGATAACAAAGATAAAGTTAGTGGTCTTTTAGATAGTGGTGCAGGTATTTCAGTAAAAATAGGCACAGAAAACTTTATAGAAGGTGCAGAACAGTGCAGCGTAGTTTCAGCAATTTATAGTATAAATGATAGACCATTAGGTGAGATTGGTGTAATTGGACCAACTAGAATGCCTTATTCAAAAATAATATCTCTAATGGCTAATGTTGTTAGAGAGTTAAATTATATTTTAACTCACATATATCCTAAAGATGGATAGATGGATATTGTAAAAATATGAAAGCAATTTAGAAAATGCTGGATTGGAGGAATTATCTAAATGTTAAATGAAGATCAAAGCAAAGTTGAGGAGCATGATGAATCTGTAGAAGAATGTGTGAATGAAGAAGAAAAAATTTCGAAAAACCTTGAAGAGGAATTAGAAAATCAGGAGTCAGAAGAGGATGCTTCAAAATTAGTGGAAATCCTAGTTGATGGATTGAAAAATGAAAATACAAAGTTACTTGAGGAAAACAATAAGATAAATAGTGAAAATCAGGTGCTAAAAGATAGGTTAGCAAGAACAGTAGCAGAATATGATAATTTTAGGAAAAGAACATCAAAAGAAAAAGAAGGTATATACACAGATGCATGTGAGGATATACTAAAGGAAATACTCCCAGTGTTTGATAATATTGAAAGAGCCGTAACAGTTGGCGGGAGCTTAGAGGACTTAAAAAAAGGAATAGAAATCACTATAAAACAATTTAACACTGCATTAGAAAAATTAAATGTAGAAGAAATTAAAGCAGATGCAGACTTTGATCCTAATGTTCACAATGCGGTAATGCATGTAGATGATGAGCAAATTGGTGAAAATCAAGTAGTGGAAGTATTCGAAAAAGGATACAAAAGAGGAGATAAAGTTTTAAGATATAGTATGGTTAAAGTTGCAAATTAAATTTAACATATATATATAATAAATATGAAGTTATTTAATATTTTAGGAGGTAATTAATATGTCAAAAGTTATAGGTATTGACTTAGGAACAACAAATTCATGTGTAGCAGTTATGGAAGGTGGAGAACCAGTAGTTATAACAAACTCAGAAGGAGCTAG
>CAZKOJ010000035.1:0-30397 GCA_964554365.1 uncultured Clostridium sp.
TTTTTATAGTTCCGCGTTCTTTAACAGCAGCAATTAAATTTTGAGTTTCTTTAGCAGTATTAATGTCCCATCCATAATCACCACCACCAATATTTATTGTTTTTCCTGAAGATGTAACAAAACTTCTTGTCTTACCAACTGTACTATAAGTATCAGAAAGTACATTCATATATTTTTTTATTTCTTTCTCATCAAATGCAATTTTAAAATTCTCATTAACTGTAAGCCACTTATTTATTGTAGAACCATCTATAGTTTCTTTGCTATCTCCAAAAGTATAGGTAATTTTTGAAGATACATATTTGTTAAGCATATTTCTAATTTCAGTAGTTTCTTTTGATTTTACAGTATACTTTGGAGTAACATAACAATTGATTGCTTGCAAATCTATTGTAGTCTCCCCCTTAAGTATTGCCTTTACTACATTCTCATTCAAAATATTTTTATCCACCTTATTTCCCTTCACTTCATCTACAATCACATAGCCCTTATCTGAATATTTGAAGCTAGGATTTTTAGGTTCAATTATATTTCTACTATCTAAACAAGAGAGATTGTCTACTTTTTCTTTCAATAGTTTCTTGTTATATGAAACTCCAGCTATCATTTTAGTATCTTTTGTATTTAAAAATGCTGCAATCCATTTATAAGCACTCTGTCTATCTTTAAGTTTCTTAAATTCCTCATCTGAATTATACTTTAACTCAATATCATCCGATTTAATTTGTTCACTTTTACCATCTTGCTCCTTAAAATTCAACTTATATGATTTTATTTGAGATGCCATTTGTTCATTTACTTCCTTCACAGTTTTCCCCGAAACATTAACGGAGTTAATTTCAGATCCAAAATAAAAATGATTCGTGAAATATGCTGTCATCCCCAAATATATAACAAGTAAAGTGCAAAGAGAAATCATAGTACCTATAATAATTTTACGTTTATTCTTCCCCGTATTCCTTTCCATATTTCTTTCCGTATTCATTTCTGTTTCCATAATACCCATCCCCTTTATAATTGCAATAAAAATTAATGCTTTAAGGTCTTTAATATTAATAACCTTTATATAATAGCATTCATACTTAAAACAATTATTATTTAAGTAAAAAAATTATATTATATTTATAAGTTTTTATTATAATACCCAATAAAAAAGATACCACCTTTCAGCAAAAAATACAACCTCCTGCAAGTATCTATTTAAAACACTTACAGGGGGTTATATATATATGTATGATGGAGGCGAAGCACAACCTTTGAAATCCACTATTTCACCTTAAACTACTATAATTAATTATCATATTTGGATAAAAACTCTCGAGCTTCTTTTCCAATCTCTTTTGGTTTTGTATAGTAAATATAATGTCCTTCTAGTTTCAACAAGAATGATTAACTGAAGGTTAAAAGAAAAATTCATTACTTGTTCTAACATCTTCATTGCAATGATGCTGTGTAATATTGCTGCACTACCTGGTAAAACAAATGAGATTGCAACTTGCACATACACAGATTTTTTTATTTCCTCTTTACTCATGCCTATTTTCTTCAATGTTACGTACTGATCTTTATCCATAAAGCCTTCCTTTACCTTTTCATATTCATTATCTCCTAATACATATACGTTTTTTGTTCCTAATTTATCTATAATCCCAGTAAAGGGGGCATCTTCTTGTGCTTTTATAACATACTCTCTATTATTTATTTCTATTTCCTTTTTCACAACATTAAATGGATACGCTAATGTTGTTGCACTTGCTATAAAAACAGCTGCTTTTTCCTTTGATTTTTCATCATAACTTTCATAACTAAAACTATATGGAGATTCTTTAATAGCTTCTCTTTTTTCAACTTCCTTGAAGGATAAGCTTGCTCCAAAGGCTGTTATAGCTGCTGCACATAATAGTGCTGTCATGGATGAAATCAGCAAATCAAACTCCCATCTTTTAATCATAATACCAACTATGTATCCAGCTAAAATTAATAGTACCCCTAAAATCCCCTTAAAATATCTTAGCTTTGGGAGATCTTCTTTTTCCTTTGCAGCATTAATCATATCTATGAGTTTACTTTTCTTTACTACTCTATATTTTTTATAACCTATTGCTGCGAAAATACATGAAAATACTAAGATTACTGTAAATATAGAATTTAATGATATTTTGAAAGGTATTTCTACATTTAAAAAGATTGATTTTGCGAGTAGCATAAAAAACAATTTAGATAATATTATTCCAAATGCAAGTCCACTAAATATAGAGACAGTTCCAATGAACAAGCTTTCTATGGCAAATACTTGACTGATTTTTGATTGAGTAATTCCCATTAACATATACAAGGCGGTCTCTTTCTGCCTGTTTAACATAAAAAACTTGTCCGCATTAAATATAAAATATATTACTGTACATACTAAAATAAACTCACAGGAAATACTGGCTGTGTTTGCTGCTCGAAACCTTTCACTTATTGATATAAATGCCTCATTATTTTTTATTGCTAAAAAGTTATAAAAAGCTGCAACAGATACGATGGTAATAAGCAAATAAAGTTTATATACCTTTAGAAACCCCTTTTCCTTTACTCTCCATAAGAGTTTTTAAAATCGTCATTTCATTTTTTGTAAGTTCTAAGGAATTTTCATTGTATATAAGAGTTGCACTATCTAAATTTAATAATAAATCATTGCATTTTAATACTCTTGTTTCTTCTTTATTTAGAGGATTGCTTAACACTTCACACATGTCTTTATCATCTTCAATTATCAATAATTTATATGTATTATTCATTTTAATGCCCTAACCTATACTAATTTATTACTTTATTACTTTATGTGTTCCATTTTTAAACCAATGCCTTGGTAACACACCTTTACCTATCTTCTTATGTTCTAAATCCCAATCTCTTATGTCATACTTCGGTTCTTTGTCCTTCCAAGAAATTAGGTTTAACCAGTCTGAGGGAACATATCCCCTTATACATTTTAATAGTTTATCCTTAATCATCTGTAAAAGTTACCATACCTGACAATAGAAATATCCAGCATACACTACGATAAATAATAAAGCTGTTATTAAAGCTGAAAATCTAATATCTGTTTGGCTAAACTTACTTATCTCATCGTTAACTACTGTAACACCAATAATTGAATGAACTAATGCAGGCATTATTGGAAGACTAAAATATATCAAGGTTTGAATGAAAATCGTTTTATCTATCATTTTTTTGCTTACACCAATTCTCTTTAAATCTTTATATCTTTCTATAGAGGAAAATTTTAATGGTAATCCATATCCAGAAATTTATTCTACACGATTAGAACTTGAAGAAAATAAAGGCGAATTTGGAACAAATGGTAAAGGCAGAACAAGAGAATATGCTAGTGCAAGTGGTTATGCAGAATTTATGGAACGTATTCAAAATCATTTATTTGCAACGTTTTCTAGAACTATGATTTCAGAGCTTAAAGAAAAGCATGGTTTTTATTATACACCTGATGAACAATATCTTAAAGAAAAAGACTTTTTTGAAATGCCTAATGAAATTGTGAAAGATTTGATAAAATACAATGGTAAAAACAAAGAACAGTTTATCAAATTATATTTCCAGAGACTTTCAAAAAATGGTACAGAAGGAATTGCAGCAGTTCCTTTTTATGATACAAAAAATAAAACAATGATAAATTTACCAATTAATTTGTTAATGGTGTCTGTAGGGTCAAATGGTATGGCTGCAGGTAATACTGTTGAAGAAGCTGTTTTTCAAGGAATATGCGAACTAATGGAAAGGTGGGGAGCAGCTGAAATATTTTATAATCAAATTACTCCGCCAACAGTTCAGGATGAGTTCTTAAAACAATTTACTGAAGAGTATGAAATAATTAAAAATATACAAATCAATGGAAAATATAAAGTTATAGTAAAAGATTTTTCAGCAAATAAAAAGATACCTTCTGTTGGAATAATAATCATAAATAAAAAGGACAGCCGATATCGACTAAATGTAGGGTCAGATACATGTTTTCAAGTAGCACTTAGCAGATGTTTAACAGAAATTTATCAAGGAATAGAAAATGAGAAAAGATTTGATTCGCTACTACTTAATATTCCTAAAGAAAATCCAGATTATTTTACAAAAAATGATGAAAATGCAATGCATGATAGGTATGCTGAATTTCAAAATTTCATTATGAATGGTAGTGGATGTTTTCCTGTAAGCCTTTTTAAGGATCATGCAGATTATCCTTTTGATTCTACAGTTTTTACAATTAAAGAAAATTATAAAAAAGAAGTACAATCTATGGTTGTAAACTTAAATAATAATGGTTTTAATGTCTACATAAGAGACAATTCATATTTGGGCTTTCCTTCAGTAATGATATATATTCCAGAGATTTCAACATTAGGTAGAAAAAACGTAACTACCTCCATTGAAGATAATAAGTTTAATTCAATTGAATTAGACAAAATCGAAAATTTATTTTTTAATATTGAAAATTGTTCTGAACAACAATTAATAAAGATTGAAACTGTTTTATCAAATTTTGATTATAAATCAGCATTAACAAATTTATTTAATATAGAACTAAAAAAAGATTCAGTTTATAACCAAATTAATAATGCGTTTTTGCTTACTCAATTAAGATACAGAATTGGAAATTATGAAAAAGCTATGGATGCTCTTAAATTGTTTAGAGAGAGTCGTAAAAAAGATGAGATATATTATGAAATTGTAAATGAGTATTTAAAATTAAAAAACGAAAAATTTAATTCTCAAGCTATATATATAAAAATATTAAAAAAAGGATTTGACAAAAAAGTTGTAGAGCAAGTATGTGAAGATTTATTAGATCCTAAAACGGTCTTAAAATATGTACCATTACCTAAATGTCCTAAATGCAACACTTGTGGTTTACAAAAAGATTGCATAACAAAGTCTAAAATAAATATTTCTCATAGACTTTATAATGAAATGAAAAACAATGTAATTGATCAAAGCAGTTTATCTTGGACAAGTCTTGTACCATAAAAAGTAATTCCTAATTGAGAAACTAGCCTGTATTATGATAAGCCATAGAGCATATATGCCTATGGCTTATAGTTGTACTCATAGAATGTCTCTGCTTTATGGTAAAATTTACATCCCTTGGGCCAATGTCATCAAGCTAGTTTACAAATAATTGACAATTTGAAGGCTGACTGTTGAAAAGTATATGAAAATATAAATATGATCAGTAACACATATACAATTTATGAGTAAACTTATAGTTCATGCGTTCTTAACTTTAAATTGCTATATTCTGATTTGCAGCCTGTTTTTTAATTCATTAGCATCTGTCACTATTAAGCCGTCTTCTATGTTTGAAAAAACTGCTTCCTCCCTATTTCTTTCATTTTTACAACACTGCAGATTATTTTTAGTCTTTATCCTCAAGTTTCATTTTTAGCAATAAAAATTTTTAAAATTTACTTGTAATTTTTTACTAAGGTGGTATACTTATATCACATTAACAAACATCAATTATTCGCAAACACTAATTATCGATAAGTAGAATGTAAAACATGATATTTATAATTATTAATATTTGACTAAATTTAAAATAAAGGAGATTAATTTATGAATAGTTTTGAATTTGCAATAAATATGGAACTTGATGGCGAAAAATATTACATGGAACAGGCAGAAATAAATAAAGGAAATAAGCTAAATGCTATATTTATTAGATTGGCAAAAGATGAAGAGAATCATGCTAAAATTTTTCAAAATAAGCTAAATGAATTATCATACGAACTAAAAGATAATAATACACTTTCTGAATTTAAAAATGTGTTTAAAGGAATTGGGGATTTTAAAAATGAAATCAAGAAAATTCCTAATCAATTAGATTTATATAGGGAGGCTTTAGAAAAGGAAAAACAAAGTATTGAGCTTTATAAAAAATTTTTATCTGAAACAACTGATGATAAAGAAAAAGAAATATTTAAATATATAATTAAACAAGAAGAAGATCATTTTGCAATACTTGATGAGTTAGTTTTACTTATTAATAATCCTAATGACTGGGTTGAATCTGCTGAATTTGGAATAAGAAAAGAATTTTAATATAAAATAATTTATTGATATAAAGAAAAAACTAAAATTAAAAGGATGATGTAGAATGATAAGCGAGAGAATGGAGCAGATTTTAAATGAACAAATGCAAAAAGAATTTTATTCTGCTTACCTGTATTTATCAATGGAAGCGTACTTTGATGAACAGAACCTTAAAGGCTTCTCAAATTTTTTCCAAGTTCAGGTGCAGGGGGAACGAGATCATGCAATGATGTTCTTTAAATATATATCTTATGTACAAGGTAAAACAAAATTGTTTCAGATTGACCAACCGGATATAACATTTAATTCACCATTGGATGTCTTTAAAGCAGCATATAACCATGAACTTTTTGTTACAAAGTCAATTTACAAAATAGTTGATCTTTCATTAGAGGAAAAAGACCACAAGACAAATGCTTTCCTTCAATGGTTTGTCAACGAACAAGCAGAGGAAGAAGCTTCTATGGATGATAATATCAAGAAACTTCAACTTATTGAGAATGATGGAAGAGGCATTCTTATGCTTGATAATGAACTAATGGCAAAGGTGTATACTTCCCTCATAAATCCTGCTTTAATCCTAGTTTGAAATTTGTAAAAAGATAATAATTATTAATAATAGATAAAATAAAAAAATAAAAATTTAGGAGGTATTGTTATGACAAAGCTTAAGCAAGTCTATAAATGTGAACTCTGTGGTAATATTGTAGAGGTTTTACATGAAAGTGGTGGAACTCTAGTTTGTTGTGGTCAGCCAATGACATTGCAAGTTGAAAATACTGTGGATGCAGCAAAGGAAAAACATGTACCAATTATAGAAAAAGTAAAAGGTGGAGTTCTTGTAAAAGTTGGTGGAATTGAACATCCGATGTTAGAAGCACATTATATTGAGTGGATAGAAATTCAAACTGAAAATAAAATATACAGAAAATATTTAAAACCTGGAGATAAACCTGAAGCTCTATTTCTTTTAGAGGAAGAAGTTTTATATGCAAGAGAATTTTGTAATATGCACGGATTATGGAAATCATAAAATATGACATTTTGTAACCATTAATATTTGAATAAATTTTAAATTAATATTTCACAAGGAGGGTTAAAATTGAAAAGTTTAAAAGGAACCAAAACTGCTGAAAATCTTTTAAAATCCTTTGCAGGAGAATCTCAAGCAAGAAATAGGTATACCTATTATGCTTCAATAGCTAAAAAGGAAGGCTACGTTCAGATGGGAGAAATATTTACAGAAACTGCAGATAATGAAAAAGAACATGCAAAGAGATTTTTTAAATTTTTGGCTGATAGTGATCTAAATGGTGAAGCTGTTGTTATTAAGGATGCTGGTTATCCTGTTTTCTTAGGAGATACAAAGAGAAATCTATTAGCCGCTGCTGCTGGTGAAAATGAAGAGTGGACAACTCTATATCCTAATTTTGCAGATGTTGCAGAAGATGAGGGTTTTTCTGATATTGCATTTGTTTATAGGAAAATTGCTGAAGTTGAAAAAAGACATGAGGCTAGATACAGAAAACTGGCTAAAAATATTGAGGACGGAATTGTGTTTGAAAAAAATAAAACAGTTTTATGGAAGTGCACTAATTGTGGGTATATACATGAGGGTACTTCTGCACCAGAATTTTGCCCAGCATGCGCTCATCCAAAGGCCTATTTTGAAATATTCACAGAAAACTATTAAACCAAAAGGAGGGCTTTAACATGTACAACATTTTAATAGGCGGAGCAGCCGGTCAAGGTATTGAAACAACAGCTGCAATATTGGAAAATTTACTTAAAAGATCTGGCTATAATATTTTTACAATGAGAGATTTCATGTCTCGTGTTCGTGGTGGTCATAATTTTTCTGTGATCCGTTTTGGAAATGAGCAAACTAACTCACATAGTAACAGATTGGATGGAATCATAGCGTTAAATGATGAAACCGTTGAGGAGCATAAAAACCAATTAAATGAAAATGGTTTCATACTTTGTGACAGTAATTTAAAAACAGAAGATTCCAGGGCAATCAAAATTAATATGGATAATATGGCAAAGAAACTTGGGAATCCACGTGTATCCGGCAGCATAGCTTTGGGAGCTATTTTGAAGCTATTTGGTGAATCTTTGGATTTTGTAAAAGATGTACTAAAGGATTTTGTAAAGGAGCAATATCTTGAAATAAATTTAAATGCTGTTAAGGAAGGTTACGATAATGTTGACCAACGCTTTCCTCATCTTGATGGGAACTTTAGTGATTACATAATTCTTACTGGAAGTAAAGCATTGGCTCTGGGAGCAATAGCAGCAGGACTGAAATTTTACGCTGCTTACCCAATGTCTCCATCTACAGCTATTATGGAATATCTTGCATCCAAGGGCGATGAGGCAAATATTGTTGTAGAACAGGCTGAGGATGAGATTGCAGCTATCAATATGTCAATTGGGGCCTCCTTTGCAGGTGCTAGGTCCATGACTGGAACTTCTGGAGGAGGTTTCTCACTGATGGTAGAGGCTTTGGGGCTTTCGGGTATGGCAGAAATTCCACTGGTTTTGGTAGATGTTCAGAGACCGGGTCCTGTAACAGGATTTCCAACAAGGACGGAGCAGAGCGATCTGAAATTTGTAATTTCAGCTTCACAGGGAGAATTTCCTAGAATGGTAATTGCATTAAGAAACCATGAAGACTCGTTTTATCAGACTGTAAGAGCATTTTATTTATCAGAAAAGTATCAGATTCCAGTTATTATTTTAAGCGATCAATATCTGGGTGACTCTTCAGCAACTGTGAAGCCATATGATTTAAACCTTATAGAAAAATATAAATTTCATCAGACAGAAGATGTAACTGGCGAATATCTGAGATATAAAATTACTGATGATGGAATATCCCCTATGTTAATTCCTGGAAAAACTAAGCATTTTGTAAGTATTGACAGTGATGAACATGATGAAAGAGGATGGATTACAGAATCATCTGAAGTACGAAATAATATGATGGACAAACGTATGAGAAAACTAGATAAACTTAAGCTTGAGCTGCAAGAACCAGAATTTTTGGGATCCGAAACCTGTGACACCCTGTTTGTAGGTTGGGGTTCAACTTATGGACCTATTGCTGAAGCAGTGAAATTGCTTAACAATGCACAGCATGGCAAATATGGCGCTTTGATTTTTGGTGATGTTTATCCGCTGCCACGAAAGCTTTTGGAAGAAAAGGCTTCATCAGTAAAACAAATCATTAATATTGAACAGAACGCCACAGGACAGCTTGCGGATCTTATTCGAGAGCAGACAGGTATCACTTGCATAGCTAGCATATTGAAATATGATGGCAGACAGATTTCTGGAGAAGAAATTGCGAAAAAAATTCAGAGGGGGTTGAACTATGAGCACAGATAAATTTTGCACCTATGAAACTGCATGGTGCCCAGGTTGTGGAAATTTCAGCATTCTGGAATGCTTGAAAAAGGCGTTGGAAGAATTGGATATGGACCCTTATGAAGTATTGATGGTAGCTGGAATAGGACAGGCAGCAAAAACCCCTCAATACATCAGCGCCAACAGTTTTTGTGGCTTACACGGAAGATCACTACCTGCTGCTGTGGCTGCAAAGATTGCCAATAAAAACCTGACAGTTATTGTAGATACTGGAGATGGTGACTCCTATGGAGAAGGCGGGAATCATTTTATTCACAACATTAGAAGGAATGTAGATATCACACATTTTGTTCATGACAACCAGATTTACGGTTTAACTAAAGGACAGGCTTCCCCTACTTCAAGTGAGGGACAAATTACAGATGCTCAACCAACAGGAAGTATAAATACGCCGCTTAATCCGGTTCTTTTAGCCATTGCCTCCGGCGCTGGATTTGTGGCAAGAGCATTCAGCGGAGACAAGGAGCATTTAGTTTCCATTATGAAACAAGCCATACTTTACAAAGGATATGCATTAGTTGATATTTTACAGCCATGCGTGAGTTTTAATAAGGTAAATACATTTGCTTATTACAAAAAACGTGTCTATAGATTGGATGACAGCTATGATAATCACAATAAAACCGTAGCCATACAAAAATCCATGGAATATGGTGACAGAATTCCAATTGGTGTTATTTATCAAGAGCAAAAGCGTACTTTCCATGAGAAGAACATAGTTTTATCTAGTGGAAAACCGCTAATTGATATGCAGTATAATATTAATTTTGTTCAAAAAATTATTGAAGAATTTATTTAGAATAGAAGTATGCGAGAAGCTCATGGCTTGGCTTCTCGCAAAACCCCTGTGGTAGCGTTAGCGTGTACTGTTAAATAAATTAAATAAGAAAGCGGAATGTTATATGATTAATAATATACTATCTTTTAAGTTTCTATTGATATTATTCACTCTTCAGCGCATCTATAATATTTTCTTTCTTCACCTTTTCACTGGAATAAAACATTGACACACCTACTATTACAAATACAGCAGCTACAGCTAATAAAATACTTATCCACGAATAAGTATATTTGCAACACAAATGGCCGTAATTAAAGCAATAAATCTATAGGCGAAAACTGACATCAATACAATTGTCTGCCTATCTCTTTGTCTGTCCATAAATACATTTCGAACAGAAGCTATACTTCCTCCAGCAGAAACCACAATTGCAATTGCAATACTTATTAGACTAATAACAGCTCCTTCAAAGAAAACTGAATCTCTTTTTTGCTTTTTAGTAGCTCCTACACTTGAAAGCATACTAATCACCAACCTTACATCCCATACCTCCGACGGTCTTTATAATTGTAGGTTTTTGAGAGTCGTCTTCTAATTTTCCTCTTATCCTTTTTATCTAAACAGTTGGCCTACTATCATAATATTATATATCCAATGCCTTTTTGGGTTACTATTAAATCTTTTATTCCAACTTGCTCCAACCTATTTCTTAGTCGATTAATGTTAACAGTTAGAGTATTCTCATTAACATATATATCATCATCCCAAAGCTTTTTCATTAGCTTACTTCTAGAAACTCCTTTTCCTTTATTCTCCATAAGAGTTTTTAAAATCGTCATTTCATTTTTTGTAAGCTCTAAGGAATTTTCATTGTATATAAGAGTTGCATTATCTAAATTTAATAATAAATCATTGCATTTTAATACTCTTGTTTCTTCATTTTTATATTCATATGTCCTTCTTATAATAGCTTGTAGTTTTGCAATTAACACATCTGAGTCAAAAGGTTTTTGTATAAAATCATCTCCACCATTATTAATTGCCATTACTATCTCCATACTACTATCCCTTGAAGATACAAATATAATTGGTGTTTTAGATATTTGTCTTATCTTTTTACACCAATAAAAGCCATCACAAACAGGAAGATTAATATCCATAAGAACAACGTCAGGTTCACATTCTAAAAAGCACTCTATTATTTTTTCAAAATCTTCACATACAGTTACTTCAAATTCCCATTTATTTAGAAGATTGCTTAACACTTCACACATGTCTTTATCATCTTCAATTATCAATAATTTATATGTATTATTCATTTTAATGCCCTAACCTATACTAATTTATTACTTTATTACTTTATGTGTTCCATTTTTAAACCAATGCCTTGGTAACACACCTTTACCTATCTTCTTATGTTCTAAATCCCAATCTCTTATGTCATACTTCGGTTCTTTGTCCTTCCAAGAAATTAGGTTTAACCAGTCTGAGGGAACATATCCCCTTATACATTTTAATAGTTTATCCTTAATCATCTGTAAAAGTTACCATACCTGACAATGGAAATATTAATAATTCATCTACTTCGCTATCTCTACTTGTAACTATTATATCATAGATTTTCAACATCACTCTTAAACAGAACCAAGATTAAATATTACTTTTTACTATATTTTTATATCCTATATATGTTGTATAGAAATATCCAGCATACACTACGATAAATAATAAAGCTGTTATTAAAACTGAAAATCTAATATCTGTTTGGTTAAGCTTACCTTTAAGTTTCTTCATTTTCAATTCTTCCTCAAAATAAAAAAAGAATACTCAAAGCTCTTATTGCTCTAAGTATTGCTTTTACTTTTTATTCATTATTATAATATATACTTATATCTTGTTTTGATACTTTTTAGTTTTTGCACAAATAAATAAAGATATAAACACAATCAAAAATTTAAATTTTTACTATTTAAACTGCCAAATTATGTTCATAATCTCCATTCAACTACATCATCAAATTTTTTGCGTGGTCTAGCATTGGGACGTTCATTTGGATAACCAAATGTCATCGCTGCAACCATTTCGGCATCAGTATCAAGCCATTCATTAAGTGCATCATATGCAAAATAAATATCACATATCCACAAACTACCTAATCCCAGTTGAGTAGCAGCAAGTGACATATTTTGAATGGCTGCACTAATAGATTCAATATTGGCTCTTTCATAAACCTTATCTTCTATGCTTAGTGTTTCATAAAGACTGTTGCCTTGTGTATTTAATATAAAAACAGTCACAGGAGCTTCTTCCATAATCTGAATCGTGTACTTAGTGGCTTGGAAATGTTTTTGACTATTATTAAGAATACCATTTCCATTGATTTCATTTTGCAATCCTTTTTTCATAGCAATCAGCATATTATTTTTTGCATTACCAGAAACAACAATGAATTTCCAAGGTTGTCTATTTTTTGCCGATGGAGCCCAGATCGCAGCTTCCATAATTTTTTCTATTATTTTTTTCGGTACAGGAGTTTCTTTATATTTTCTTATGCTGCGTCTATCATATATTGCATCTATCATTGCCTAATCCCCCAAATAATTCCATAATATTTTATAACTTATATAATCTCTCCTTCGTTAGTACAAGGCTAGCAAAATATAAGTAGTAATCTTTAATACACATTTTTAATAATATAATTACTTAGTAGAAATAAATGTAACATTAAAATCCTATTTTATATTGTATCTGTCTTTTTGATTAAAAAATGTAATATCTGCATATCCAGCGTATATTTTACCTGAATGTTTTACATCATCTGGGATATAGTATCTATCTCCTTTTTGATAAGTATTTTTAATACCATCTATTATCAAATCAATTTTACCTTCAAGAACTATTCCCACTTGACTTGCATGTGAATGTTCAGGTAAACTGATGTCTTCAGAAAATTCCATAAATATAATTTGATGGTTATTGCCTTGTGATAAATAAGCATTAATACCCTTTAATTGAATATCTGCTTGTGGCAAATTTAATATTGGTTTAGGAAATATTGTTTTCACGCTTAGTATTCCTCCTTAAATTATTAACTGTATCTATTTTAGTGTGTAAATTACCATTATGAGTCAATTATAGCATATGTTATAATTATTACATACAAAAACACTGTAAATTGACTTCTGAAATAATATAATATTTCGGCATATTATTTTTTACCACAAATTCATAAAGTTAAGTATATTACGTCATAACGTCTCTGCATTTTCGACATTTTCCACCATCAATCCTAGAAGCTCTTATTGAATTTAGAACTGTTCTGACTCAGTTAGATTGAAGGATGTGTGCTGCAGACAAACGGATAATAACTTGTTAGGTTAAAATATCATATCTATCCAATTATATTGCTTTACCATCAATAATAGCTATCACCTCATCCAATGATTTAACTATATAATCAGGCTTTGGAGTATATCTCCACTCCTCACTTTGTCTATTTATCCAACAAGTCTTTATGCCTATCCTATTAGCTCCCACAATATCAGATAATGAATCACCTATATGTATAACTTTACTTGGATCAATTGAATAATGTTTTAATACTTCTCTAAAAATTCTACTATTTGTTTCATTTTTATATGATTGCACCTTTTCTGATATGAATACTTCGTCAAATTTATATCTTTTTAATATAGGAAATATCATTTCATAATCTGCATCACTAACCAAACAAATTGGTAATGAATCTCCTATCAAGGAAAAAAAATGCTCCACATCAGCATAAGATTCTGCATTTGTATGCTCTTCCATAAATATTTTAACAGCTTCTTTTGCATCAAAATGAATATTCATCTCTTTTAAAACTTTATAAAAAAATTGGTTAAACATAACCTTTAAATTGATAAATTCTTTATTTTCAGAAACGCTTTCGTGAAATTTATTAAAAACATTTTTAGCAACTGATCTTGCACATTCTAAAGCTAATCTTTCATTATATTGTTCTTTTAATATCCTCTTCCATATAAATAATCTTCTCGTATTTACATCCACTAATGTTTGAAACATATCAATACATATTAATTCAAATTTCATAAATTACTCCTTCTCTATGCTTATTTTGCAACTAATAATCCCACTCATTTTATTTTTAATGTATCCGGACTTAGCTGTATTCACAACGTTTATATCGAAAAAGATTACTTTAGCTACTAATTAATAGTTTATCATAATTTACTAATAAACATTACATACATTATATGCAAATTTAACAATATTCACCATGTAATCTTTTATATGTTAAGTCATTTCTAATAATTCTTTATCCAATTTCAGTAAATTTCGCACTCACTTATGATATGGTTCACCGTATCACATTCAAATGAGGTTTCGAAATTAAATTCATAGGAATAAACTATATATCTGCTAATCAGTTATTTCCTTGAATTCTCTAATATCAATTATTATTTAATAATTTATCACTAGCTATTTAAAACCTTTTTCCTTTATATTATTTAATTGGCCACTTCAAACTGACTGTAATAAAGTGAAGCATAGAAACCATTTTGTGCTAGAAGACTCTCATGGTTTCCTCTCTCTACAATATCTCCATCTTTAACAACCAAAATCATATCTGCATTTTGGATAGTTGACAATCTGTGAGCAATGACAAAACTTGTTTTATCCTTCATAAGCCTTGATAAGGCTTTTTGAATTTCTACTTCTGTTCTTGTATCTACACTTGAAGTAGCCTCATCTAATATCATAATTGTTGGATTAGTCAGCATAGCACGAGCAATAGTTAAAAGCTGCATTTGTCCTTGAGAAACATTAGATGTCTCACTAGAGATTACAGTATCATATCCTTCTGGGAGTGTACGAATAAAATGGTCACAGCAGGCTGCTTTTGCAGCAGCTATAATTTCTTCTCGTGTAGCATCCATCTTACCATAAGCAATATTTTCAGCTATTGTACCTTGAAACAGCCATGTATCTTGAAGTACCATACCAATTTGTCTACGCAATGTGCTTCTAGAAATTTCAGTAATGTTAACCCCATCAATTGATATAGATCCTCCATTCAATTCATAAAAACGCATAATCAAGTTAATTAATGTAGTTTTTCCTCCACCTGTTGGGCCAACAATAGCTACTATTTCGTTAGGTTTTACTTCCAAATTTAGACTCTTTATTAAAGTTCTATCTTGTGTGTAACCAAACTTTACATTCTTAAAAGTCACTCTACCATTAGATTTTGGGAATGTACTAGCCGTATTATCTATAGTTTCTTCCTCTTCATCTAATAGTTCAAAAACTCTCTCAGCTCCAGCAATAGCAGATTGTAGAGACATAATAACATAAGAAGCTTGAGTAATAGGCTCAGAAACTTGATTTACATATTGTAAAAATGCCTGAATTCCACCTAAGGAAATCTGTCCACTAAGTGTCATTATTCCTCCTACAATAGCTGTAGCAACAAAACCTAATTGATTTAATAGCCTTATAGTTGGATATATAGCAAAATCAATGAATTGTGCTTTTCTATTTGCTTCAAACTGCTTTTTGTTAAGCTGAGAAACCTCTTCAATTATATCAGATTGTTGATTAAATACCTTTATAATACGATTGCCAGAATACACTTCTTCAATTTTTCCACTCAAATCACCCATGGCAGCAAAATTATCTGCATAATAACGTTGACTCAATTTTGATACAAAATTTGTTGCAATAGCGCTGATTCCAATGAATATAAAAGTTAAAAAAAATAACTTTGGATTTAAGATAACCATAGCAATAATGGTAAGTACAATTGTAAAGCAAGAAGATATGAACTGCATAAATCCAACTTGCATTACTAAGGATACTTTTTCAAGGTCAGTTGTTACTCTACTCATAACATCCCCTGTTTTATGTGAATCAAAGTATTTCAGCGGAAGCTTATTTATTTTTTCGCTAATGTCTTTACGTAGTGATAGAATTAAATTTTCACCAATGCTAGATACTATATATTGCTGAATATAAGAAAGCAGACTACTAACAATAGATGTTAGTACTAACATCAAAACTGGCATAGCTAGTGCATGTATCACCATTGATATAACATTTACAGAGCCATCAAAGCTACGAATTGCATTTAGTAGATTATTAATAGCTGCTCCAACCATAAGTGGCATAATTGCATAAGATGCACTGCTTATTAATGCAGATATACCTACAATTATTAACTTTTTATTTTGCGTTTTTAATCGTCTCATTAGTCTCTTAATAGTCTTTTTTGTATTTTGAGGAATATCCTCACTAAACACTATTGTATCTTTCTTTTTATTTTTATCCTTCTTCACAAAATCAAGCCTCCTTTATATTCATCTGACTTTTAGCAATTGCTTGATATACAAAACAGTTTTTCATTAGGTAATTATGTTTTCCAATACCAACTAGTTTTCCTTCGTCTAACACAATGATTTGCTCTGCATCCATAATTGTACTTACTATCTGAGCAATTATTATCTTGGTTGCATCTGTCATATTTTCTTTAAGTGATTTACGAAGTGCTGAATCTGTTTTTAAATCCAAAGCAGAAAAGCTATCATCGAAAATATAAACTGGCACCTTCCTTATAAGGGCCCTTGCAATAGACAAACGTTGTTTCTGTCCACCTGAGAAATTAGATCCACCTTGAGAAACTTCAGATTCTAATCCCATAGGTAATTTATCTACAAAAGAATCTGCTTGAGAAATGCTTAATGCTCTTTTCACATCTTCCTTAGTTGCATCTTTATACCCCATTCTTAGGTTATCTTCAATTGTCCCACTAAATAAGAAAGCTTTCTGAGGAACATAACCAATTGTATCCCTTAATTCCTTTTGTGAAAGGCATCTTATATCCACACCATTTATACGAATTTCTCCTTGCTCTATGTCATGTAATCTTAGAATAAGATTAGCAATAGTGCTCTTACCAGAGCCTGTACTTCCAATAATGGCTGTTGTCTGACCTTCATTACATGAGAATGATAGGTTTCTTATAACTGGCTCCTCTGCTCCATGATAAAAGAAGGATACATTTTCAAATTCAACAACTGCAGGATTATCCTTTATATCTTCTTTTTCTATGTTTAAATCCTGAATCTCTGGATTAATTTCTAAAACTTCCTCTATACGATCAAGACATGATTTCATTTTAGGAAGAGTAACACTTGTTGTTGTAGCCAATATTAGATAGCTCAATGTAATAATAGAGTATTCAGTAACTGCAGTTATTTGCCCAATTTCCATTGTTCCATTCATAGAAAACACTCCACCTATCCAAACTATAAAGGCCATAGACAAGCCAATTATAAGCCATATTATAGGATTTAATACAGCAAATAGCTTATTTAGCTTTATCATATCTGTAGCATACCCCTTAAAAGCTTTACCAGCTCTACCTTCCTCATATTTTTCATTTCCAAAAGCACGGATAACACGGATTCCAGTAATGGATTCCCTTATTACCTGATTAATATGGTCTAATTTAGTCTGAACCCTTTTAGAAATATAAGTTGATTTCTTAAGTACTAATCCAGCAAAAACCATAAATATTATCACAGATAAAATAAGTATTAAAGCTAGAGTAAAACTAGTACATGCTGTCATAGCAATAGATGTACCAATAATAAGTGGAGCTGGAACTATAAGCTGCAAGACCAACCCAAAAGTCTGTTGTAAATTAGAAATATCTGAAGTTGTACGTGTAATCATAGAAGAAACACCAATAGTGTCAAATTCATGAATAGATAGTTCCTGACTCTTACAAAAAATTTTATCTCTCATGTAATAGCCAAAAACTGCAGCCAAGTCAGCAGAATAGTAACTTCCTAAGACAGCTGCTACTGTTGTTATTAAAAGAACTAATATCATTTGAACCCCTATACGAAGAATCTCATTCATATCACCTTTCAAAATTCCATTATCTACAATTCCTGCTATTAGAAATGGAATGAGTAATGTTCCTATTACTTGTCCTAAAAGCATAATTAATGTTATTCCTACTTTTCCTTTTCTTTCTTTTAGGAATACTTTTAAATACTTCATAGTTTACCTCCGTTATGTAAGTAATTTTGAAAAAATTTATTTTCAGTGGTATTATAAAGCTTAAAGTAACTTTAATGTCAATAGTTTATTTAAAGTTTGGAGGTTATTATGAAAGATAAATCTTATATGCCAATAAAAGAATTTTCCCGTCTCACTGGTATTAAGCGTGAAAACCTAAGATATTATGATCAAATTGGGCTGTTCTCTCCAGAATTTCGTGGTGAAAATGGTTATCGTTATTATACTAGAAGTCAGCTTACTACAGCATATTTAATCATTTCTCTTAGAGAGATTGGCATTAGTATAGACGAAATCAAGAAATATATAGATATACGTACTCCCGAGCAGATGTTTTCTTTGTTTAGCGCACAAAAAAAACATATTTTGACGGAAATAAAAAAACTTAAACGTATTCTAGAAATCATGCAATTATATGTGGATATGGCAGAAGATGCTATTAAATATGAGGAAACCAGCATAAATATTGAATATAAAAAGAAAGAGCCTATTTTTTTAGGCCCTATACTTTCTAATAATCCTCTAGATGATTCTACTATTTCATTTTATAATTTCGCTGCTGAAAATGGAATTGATGTAGGTTATCCCCTTGGTGCTATTATTAATACAGAAAGCATTGAGTCTGAAGAGCCTTTATTGGTAATGCACTACTATTTTAAAGTGGGAAATGATCAAAATTCATATAAGCCAGAAGGTAAGTATGCAGTGTTCTATGGTAGATGTGCTTATGGAGAATCCGATGATCTTTATGAAAAGTTATTTACATTTATTAAAGAAAATAATCTACGTATTTGTAGTAATGCCTATGAGGAATATCCTCTAAATGAACTTACTACTAAAGATGAAAAACAATACTGTGTAAAGATAGAAGTTATGGTAGAAGATATTTGATATTCTCCTAATTTCTCTAAACTATAGATGCAAATAAAACACATTGGCGAAAAATATCATCTTTAGTTAATCATATTTATGATGTTATAAAAGAATTCGCCCCCATTGATCAAATAAATATACCAGATTTAAAAATAGTCCTAACCAAGTAATTTCAATGGTTAGGGCTAAAAGCCTCACTTATTTATGTTATGGTTCACCCTAAATAATTCTAAGCTTATACATAGTAAAAACCCTCGACATAACCGTCGAGGGTTTCATTGGTGGAGGCAAAACATGTAGGACAAAATCCACTACTTGTTAATATTGTGGAGTTCGTTGTGAACACTGGTTTATATTCTAACCCCTTTGCTAATTATAAACTCGTACAAGAGTCGCAAAAATAACGACTAAGATTCCTGTTACTCCTCCTAATATACCTATTATTCTTGTTACGTTCTTGCTAGAAAATAATATTTTGATCAGCCTATAAATAATAATTCCCAGAAATCCACCTAGTGTATTTAAGAAAATATCATTTACATCTAAAGCTCCTATCCTAAAAATATATTGACATATTTCTACAATTACGCTTAAGCTAAAGGATAGCATCAGGGTCTTTTTCCAATCTTCCTTTACAATTATATTATACAGTATGGAAATCGGTACAAATAATAGCATATTCCAAATAATCGATGTTCTATTCCCAATAGCTGATAAGTTTGAATTCCAAATATCTTTAAATAAAATAAGGTTCATCCCTCGGTAATCCGGATGATTACCTGTAATTAATTGCAATGGATTATCTAAATACTTGAATATCAAAATATCAAGCAAAACAAATAAATATACCACCACAATAAAACCATATATCACTTTCCATTTTTTCGTCATCTCTAAACCTCCTTTGTATTAATAGCAACAATGGTATACCCTATGGTTAAATTACCAAAGGAGAATAAAGCAATCATCTTGAAACTACTTTTTAATGCTTTAAATTCTTTTGTTACTTTATCAATCCTTAATCCCATTTTGAGCTATCCTAAAAAAACCTTTGCCCTATCATTAGTTTATCAATGCTTGGACAAAAGTTTATTCACACTTTATATAGATTTTATAAAGATTTTATAAAGATTTGGGTATGGGAAGTACCATATTGATTTTTATAGTATTCCCTTCACATTCAGCCCATAACTTCCCATTATGGAGCTCTACAAGCTTTTTAGCAATTGCAAGACCTAATCCAGACCCCTCATTCTCTGAGCTTCTAGATTTATCAAGCCTATACATTTTTTCAAAAATCAAATCCAACTCTTCTTTTTTTATATGTTCGCCGATATTTTCAAAGGAGATTAATACCTCCTTGCTATTTCCCCTTATATAGACTTTAAAGCTGGTATTCGGGAAACTGTATTTTTGGGCATTTTTTACAATATTTTCTATTATTCTAACCATTTTTTCCATATCAATCTCGCAATATATCTCATTTGATTCACTTTCAAATTCAATATTTATATTCTTTTCCTTAAAGAATAACGTCTCTTCCCCAAGAATCTGATTTACTAATATTGCTATGTTAAATTCCACCTTTTCTAAAGAAACATAATCATTTGTAATTTTAGTATATTCAAAAAGCTCCGCAATCAACTTTTTTAAAGCTATGGATTTTCCATAGGCTACATCTACATACTCACTTCTTTTTTCATAACTTTGAATCTTTCCATTCTTTAGCAGCTCTAAGTAGCCTACTATGGAGGTCAATGGTGTCTTTAAATCATGTGAAACAGAAACTATAAGATCATTTTTCTCCTTCTCAATTTGCTTCTCTCTTTCATAATTATCCTTCAGTCTTTTAGACATTATATTTATACTATTTGCAAGCTCTGAAAACTCATCATTACCGTTAATATCTAGGTAATCTACATATTGAATTTCTGATATTCTTCTTAGTTTTACGGCCATATAATTTAAATACTCCACCCATTTATTCACAGCGGATAAGATAATTAGAATAAAGGTTACCATTACTACAACAATAAAACCTAATGAAATGGTATTATATATTCTGACAAATACTTTGGGATTAATGTTACTATGGTGCAATAAATAGCTCTCTATAAACTTGCTCATAGTGTTAAGAAGCAACATGCTTGCAATAAAAGCTATACCTATTATACAAATAAGTCTTGAGCCTGTTTTACTTATAAGTAATGCTCTATTTCTTATAATCTTAATTAAGGTATAAATTAAAATTATAGTAATTATAACAAATGCTAACAATAAAACTATAGTATACCTATTGACTCCTACTAAATTATAATTTATATAAACCGATCCTTCTAAATATATATTACCTAAAAATACAATAATTGCACTTAATAAAAAAGGGATTCCCACTAAAAAAAACAACCTAATATCAATTTTTTTTACTTGAAGATGAATTTTTTTTATTCCACAAAACTTAAAATATAAATAGACTATGATTGCTAAAATCCAAATTGGTATCAATAGCACTTTAAGGTTTAAAAGTTTTACAGGGTTTAACTCACAGCTTCCAAACAAGCTTTCATATGTATCTATAATTACAATTATTAAATTACTTATTGAAAAAAAAATCAATTGAAGCATCAATAATTTTAGCAAGCTATTGAATATTGTATTGCTATTCATATCTTATACCCAACTCCCCAAACAGTTTTTATATACTGAGGAGACTTTGTATCAATTTCTATTTTTTGTCTCAAATTTGTTATATGCACTACTACAGAGGTATCTGATACTGCAAAATTCTCCTTCCACACAGTTTCATAAAGTTTTCCCACTGAAAAGACTATTCCTTTATTTCTAGCCAAACACTCTAAAATATCAAATTCCTTTGGAGTCAGTTTAACATTCTCACCCCTTACATTAACCTCATGAGTGTTCATGTTAATAACTAAATCCTCTATTTCAATTATATTTTTACTAGTTGTTATACTATTAAACTTCTTATATCTTCTTAACTGAGCCTTCACCCTAGCTAAAAGTTCCATAGAGCCAAATGGTTTTGAAATATAATCATCTGCTCCAACGGTTAACCCCTGTATTTTATCAAGTTCTTCACCTTTAGCAGATAAGAATATTATTGGCATTGTAAATTTTTCTCTGATTTTTATGCAAGTAGACACTCCATCTAGCTTTGGCATCATTATGTCTAGTACTATCAAATCATAACTATAATCTTCTATTAGTTTTAATGCTTCTTCCCCATTAGAAGCGTTATCCACCTCATAACCTTCACCTTTTAAGTAAACTTCAATTAAATTTTTTATTGTTATATCATCATCAACTACTAATATTTTTTCTTTCATAATTCTAATTCCCCCTAGTATCTACAAAATGCATTTGAAACCCTTAGTATAGATTATCAAATTAAATCATCAATTTTACTTCCATTTTATCACAAACTGGCTATCTCAAGATAATTAAAAAATCACCTTAAAACAGCCTGCTTTTTAGAAAATTAGCAAATTAACCTTTCTTAAACATATTAAATATTTACTTACTATGAAATGTAATTTTACATCTTGGGATTTGCAACACATCAAAACCAATTACAATCAGTTCGCCATTTTTTTGTAAAATCTCATTTACCATATTAATTGGAATATCAGTCTTTGAAACAGAAACGGGTTGAATATTTTTATCTGCAAGTTGTTGTATAATATGTTCTTTTGATACCCAATTCCCCATATGTTGTGGCGTGGTGTTAAGCCATTTGGTTACTCTTGGTAATAAATCCATAACATCTAAAACTGGTGTTTCTTTTAGATAAATAATGCTCTTAACATTAGCTTCATAATTGCTTGAACTTGGTTCAGCTTGGTATAAACGGATAGAGTTAATCTCTTCAGAGTTTTTAATTGAGGTAAAATCACTTTCTTTCAATATTGAAACTTCTTGTACTCCTAAGTTTATAAGATAATTATCAGTAGAGCCCCACAATAAATTTTGCTTATCTCTCGACAATGCTCCGATGGAATTCATCAAATTTAAAGCACTTCCTGTACCATCTAAAGTGGCCTCTCCTGATCCTGAATAAAGACTAAAACCACCCTGATCCTTAATATAATATTTTTCAAACCTATTTCTTACAATATCCTCAATTACGCTCTTAGCATTGTTTTTACTTTCAATTGAGGCATCTTTCCACAAATAAGTTGTAATTAGTTTTATTCCCTGAGATCTTGTAAGTGACCATTCATGCTGTTCGCCTACATCGGTTTCTGCAGGCATAGGTTCAGAAATCTTTTGAAGTGTTGTTGAAAATAGCTTATCTTTATATTGCAAAGGATACTCGGGGTGGAGGTTGTTCCCATAATCATCTACAAACAATCTAACAATATGAAGAGTAGATCCCAAATCACCTGAATTTAGCAGCTCTCCATTATGTCTTAATTTTGGACCCCACAAACCTGTCTTACTATCTTGATTCTCATAAAGCCATTTTAATAGGCATTGTTTCCACTCTGCAGAAAAGGTATATAAATTATTACGTTCAAAATCATTATAGTAGCATATTTGAGATATCGCCATATAAGGTGTTCTTGGTAATTTAGAGACTATAGTTCCAACGTCATGTAAATCATCCAAAAATACCTTTAGCTTTTCACTGGTATTAATTTGGTCCAAAAACTTTAATGAATATTTAAGACGAAGAGGCTGTCCAGTCTCTTTTGCTAAATTCTCAAGATGCTCCAACATATCTAGCGAAGGAGAAATATAAGTGCAAAGTGGATAAGAGTCATCCATAAACGCACCAGTTCTAGGATTTTGAAGACCCAGGTAAAATTCCAACTCCTCCTTTTTATTTGTAAATTTAGGTACTTTAATTAACCCTTCTTTAGACTTTAATTGTTTATATAATTTACTTTGCTTAGACAATGCAGTGATATAGTCTCCTTTATCAAGATAATAGGCACATCCAATCATTTTAAATTCAAATTCACCCATGTAGTAACCTTCTGATTGAAGTTTTGCATTTAATTTAAACATTTCTGAAGTTAACTTAACACTTCTATGGATATAAATACCTAATGAAATTAGGAGAATAGCCACCACTATAGCGATTAAATGTTTTCTTTTCACTATTTATACCTTCCTCCTCAAATTAATTTGTAGTTTCAGTATAGAAGGTAAATACTAAGATTTTATATAAAAAATTCTTAAGAATTATTAATTTTTCCATAAATTTTATCATGATAATAAATAATCTTTAAGTATAAACAATTAAATATAATGGACTTTGCTGAAAAAAATTAGAAATTATAGTACTTATGAAACAGGTTTTTCACCTTTCAATTAAATTTTTATGCAATTCAAACTTGATAAAATCAAAAAACCATATCAAATTTCTCCAATACGCTCATCATGTATCTCACTTCTACACTAAAAAGCTCACATTATTTATTGTAAGGTTCACCGTAACGAGTATAACGTGGACTTTTTTAATTACTTCTTTATTTAAGAAAAGCAATGGAGGTGTTCCAAAACTAAGTAATTAGTTGAGAAACACCACCTTTTCTATTATTATTCATTTATAACGTATTTAAAATATTCTGTTCATATATGCGGATACAATTTTATCAGGATTTAAACTGTTTGAACTAGTTTATTAAGGCCCGGGATTCACTGAATTCTTGCTTTAAACTTGTAGAAAATTTCGTAAGTCCCTGTCTTCTAAAACTCATACCGTACATACTCGTATTCGCAGGGATTGCCGGCGGCTATATATATAGCCCCTTCCTCAGGCACCATGATAAATGATGCAAGTGTTGTCGATGATATTGGGACCGTAGGATCAATGTGTCGGCATATGGAATATGGATTTTTGTCGTGATCGGCCAGGATTTTCTTAATGAATTCAATATTTATGTGCCCATAATGCTGATCCACTAAACTACGAATTCTATCTAATCGATGGTAGCTGTCGGGCTGTAATTGTGGTGCAGTGTCCTCTCCCTTGAAACGTTCTGTAAGATAATGATTTGAGTGCAACATTATATCTCTTTCTGGATATAGAAGTTCAAAATCGTTATGAATACTCTCAATACCGAACATATGCCCATTTATATCAGCTAAATGATAGTAGCCAAGACCACGGGCAACTTGTTTAAGAATATCCATGGCATCGTGGATATTTTTCTCCCTCATCACTCTGGAAAGGTAACAGCCCACCGGAATATTAAAGGAATAATTTTTACCTATAGTAGCATTTGCACACATACCGATTCCGGCGGATGAAAATATGAATTCACTGGAGTTTGAAAAACTTAATATAAATTGTTGAAGACCATTGGCATGGTGAATTTTTAATAAATCTATCGGTGCTTCAGGAAGAAAATCTATATTTTGCCCCAGGATGGTTTTCCCGCCTTGCGTTGCCTTTCCTGTTGCCGCAAATGAGGTGCACAGTCCTGAAATATTCTTATAACAGAAAGTAAGCTCATTAAAGCACTTCTGAGTAAATATTTCTTCCAAACTAAGCCCAGTAGCATCAGCCTGCCCCCGCATTATTTCAATCAGATAAGGATCAAACTCTTGAACTGCAGGGAAAAACTTCATAGCACTTAAGACAACCTCTTCCTTTGAGGCTTGGTAAAAAGACGTCATACTATTACAAATGTTTTCTGAAATTTTTAGGATATTTTCCTTACAGCCTTCCCCCCACTGCAGGCCAATTTCATAAGGAGTACCTTGGCACTCAATAACTTTAAACTCTTTAGCATTCTTCATTATATTTTCTCCTTTCATTTCTGATCAAAAACCAGTTTAATCTTATTTACCTTTCATGTAATTAACTCTTCTAATCCCTTGAGTAAAGTTTTTCCCACCTAGATTGAGTTGCTTACAGATTAGGTATCCTCCTTAATGTCTTCATCGGCAAGAAATATTTTACCGTTATCTCCATCGACTACTATTGTCTGGCCCTCTTTGAGGATACCCATTACTCCTGGTATATTCACCACTGCCGGAATTCCATATTCCCTGGCCACAATGGCTCCGTGAGATAAGAAACCTCCTGTTTCCATGACAACAGCCCCAGCTTTTAAAAACAATGGCGTCCATCCTGGGTCAGTAGATGGGGCTACCATCACCTCTCCTGGCTGCAGTCGTCCTCCCTGGTCTGGATGATTGATCAGTCTAACTGATCCGGAGGCTTTCCCAGCGGCAACCGGCACCCCTAGCAGGCAATTGCTGGAAACTCCAGTAACTGGTTCCATAAACTTTGGGGTCTCCCCGAAAATCACATCTGGCGAAGCCAGCAACTCCATTTCTCTCATCCAGTCTTTCCTTTCAGAAATCAGAGCCTTAAGCCCCCTACCGTCCCATTCGCCACTTAATACTGAAAAAAGTTCTGACCAAGTACAGAAAAAGACGTCATGGGGTTCTTTAATGATGGCTCTTTCGAAAAAGCGACAGCCTAATTGTCTGGCAATTATTCGGTACGCATCCATTACCAATGCCAACACCGATTTGGTCTTCTCTCGCACTGCCGCCCCAGCCTGGCTCTCCCTGACCAAATCCCTTATGGAAGAGTGCTCGGAAGCTGGGACCTTGTCTTTAATCTCAAGCCAGGCCCGCCCCTGTTTCTCTTTCTGCTCCTCCCTCAGCTTACCAAGATCGGCGGTGTTCATGGTGCTCTGAATAATACCCAGCAGATAAGTCGGGTCCTCATTCCACCTGGGATTGATGATATCGAGTTCATATACCGCACGGTGCCCGTATTCTTCGATAAATTCACAAAAGGCCTGCTTGAAGGGAGAACATTCGGGTAATTTTTCCCAGGCCGACGGATCAAAAGAGGTCTCGCTCAAGTATTTGGCTGCATCGGCGTCCTTTCTTGCGATCTCAGCCAGCTCCACCAGTCTATAACCTTGGTCGGCGCTGGTGATCTCCTCCGTTCCACCTACCATCAGGGCGTTCAGCATCATAAGCTCCCGTCCCTCAAAGTATTTATTCAGGGTTTGGAGTAAAAAAATCACCGGCATGCTTCCCACAGCGGCTAAAGAGTTGAATTCCCTGGCAAGCGCCTCAGTGATCCGTCCCAACTCGTCATAGCCAGTAATAAAATCCTGGTCCGTCCAATGCTCCAGTCCGTTTCCGATTATCTTTCGAACCGAAGTTGATACCCGTTCCCAGGTCTGAGCGGCGTTTTGCCTTGCCTTGTTAACCAGCGCACCGAACTTCATTGCGCGGTCTTCAAATCCGGGCTGGGGTTCCAGATCGCCAATATCGATGGTCGGCTGGTGACCTCCCCAAAAAACATTAAACCCATCTGGTCGGCTACCCATGGAATCATACACACTCCACTGATAAGCTGGTAAATTACAGTAAAGCCGCCCGTTATAAAAACGAGAAAACTGTATCCCAACCGGGAGCTGGTAACCTAATTCGGTAAAACTCATATGGTGTATGATGTCAATGATGTTTTTCATCAACCGACGGTTTAGAGGCGATTGGACCATAGGTATGGCATCTCGGTAATTGCCGTTAGACCAGATATCAGGCTGGTTCTCCAGAGCGGGGAAAGTCTTTCTAGGCATGGTAGTTACCGGCCTAGCCTGGACCAATACAAACTGTCGGCCATCATAAACCCATTCCACGTCTTGGTGCTGCTCACTGTTCCCCAGTGCATCGAAAACCCGTAACAGAAGCCGGCCAAGTTTCTCAATTTCCTTGTCCTTCAGCACCTGCTGGGAGGATACTTCCGATGACTCAATAAATTGGGTTCCCCCGTTTTCGATCCTGATGGTCAGCCCTTGCTTGCGTCCAATTTTTCTCGTCATTAACCGCGGCCCGGCGTTTATAGCTTCAGCCTTTAGATAATATGTATCCGGCTCCACTGTGCCGGCCACCACCGACTCACCCAGCCCAAAATTGGCATTAACCACCATAACATCCTGGCAACCTGACAAAAGATCGCAAGTAAAACCTACTCCAGCTGCTTGGGCTTCCACCATCTCCATGACCACCACCGCCGTTGTTACCTCATTATCGCTTATATTCATCTTTTTGCGGTATGCCACAGCCCGGGGCGACCACAATGAGGCATAACACCCTTTCACCGCTGACAGGATGTCGTTTAAACCGCAAACATTCAGGAACGAATCATGAATGCCGGCAAAGGACGCGTTTACGGAATCCTCCGCAACTGCAGAGGATCTCACAGCCCACGATTTTTTTAATCCGCCCCAGCTATTGAGCCACCCCGATAATTCCTTGTCAATAGATGGAGGTATTGAGCCGCCCATGATCTTTCCCCTTAACTGGTCCAATCTATCTTTGACATCGGCTTCATCCAAATTCTCTAGGGTAGTCGATAAGGCAAGATTGTCAACCATTTCCTGCAATTGGTTGTGCTTGATATACTCGTCGTAAGCCTGGGCAGTAAGGACTCCTCCCTGGGGGATGCTGAAGCCATATCGGGCCAAGCGCCCTAGATTCCAGCCTTTACCTCCAACCAATGATACGCCTGACTGAAAAGCCTCTTCCCAAGTCAAAATGTACTTCATTTCTACCACTCCCCTTTACTTATCTGATCTAGATCGGATTTTTTAGGACCGGCTAACTGGCTAGCTGCCCCATATAGAAACAAATCTACCAGTTTGGCTATTTCCTCATGAAGTTCAAATCTTGAGGGATCATTCAACCATTCAAAGGTCATTGTGCCACGAAGAAGATCTATATGCGTCACCAACAGTTTAATTGAGATATCCGGCCTGATTTCGCCTGCCTGCTGTCCTAGACTGATAATTTTGGTCAAAATACTCTGAGTGCCAGTTTCAGCGTTTTGAGATCCTGAGTCCTTAACCATATTTCTTAGACGGTAATTAATACATATTCCCGTAATTTCCGGGTTGTTTTCAACCCAACCATAAGCATGATTAAGGGCAGCCATCAGGCGAGACTTGGTATCTGGCATATTCTGGATAGTTTCAAAGTTCTCCCTGGCTAATTCCTGTGAAATCCCTCTTACGTATTCATCAACTATGGCCTCTTTGACTGAAAAGTAGTTATACAGGGTCTTTCTTGCGATATCTGTTTCTTCTGCTATCTGTTCCATTGTTGTATGCTTGAAACCCTGGTTCTGAAATAAATCCATAGCAACCTTAACGATTTTCTGTCGGGTCTCCTTTTTCTTTCTCTCTATGCGGCCCTCAGCTAACATTTCCCTGGTATCCATCTTTGCACCTCCTAAATACATTTAGTTAACTTATACATTGTATAAATATATACAATTAGCACCTTTACACATTGTATAAAACTTATTTTAATTTTATCCCCTACCAATTCGTTTGTCAAGAGCCAAAATAACTTGAACTTTAAATAAAAGTAGTTATATAGTCTATGGAAAATTACACCAAGTAAATATCTTTCTAGGCTACAGCCTTGATGAACTATCTAACTTTGTAACACTTATGACTACTTTGTTTCTTTTCTGGTATTAGGTTACTTCATAGATTGAGAGGTTCACCCTAAATAATCCTAAATTTATACATAGGAAAAACCCACGACAATACATTTCTGTACTGTCGTGGGTTTTAATGTCTAATAACTATGATTTATAAATATAATCATCTCTATCTTGTTCATTCATCTTCTCAATATCAGGTTGATATACTAAAAGACAATACCTTATTTCACCAAATGTTATTACTCTTGTCAATCGATTAATTCCTTTGATAGTTATTCATGGTGTTTCTCGAAATGTCTCCGACAACCACCCCAGTATCCCAGCACTCATACTTGACAAGACACTCTAAAAAATCATCTCTCCTGGTCTATAGCCGTCAGGCAATTCTTCTTCACTTAAAAATTTAAAATTGTCATCACGTAGTATTGGTAAAAATGCTTCGTATGGAGTCCTAGGAAACTCACAAGCATAACTACTTGCTCCAAACCACTTACCCTCTTTACTACTCAAATTCAAATCTCTTGCAAATTTTGTATGGTTTGAGCAATCATGAACTGCTAAATCCCAATTTTCTTCATCGGCTATTTTCATGAATTTCATAGTTAATTCCCTGCTCCAGATTGGAGAAATATAACCATGTCTGGAAATATACATATTTTCCCCATAATAATTGTCTATGTTAT
>CAZKOJ010000036.1:0-29921 GCA_964554365.1 uncultured Clostridium sp.
GCTCAACTTCCGAATACAAATCTATTCATAGTGTGACTCAAATCCTACCTTTTTCATTTTTAAGGAATATGGTTAAAATATATTTTAGAGTAATTAAAACACCGATATATGTGTTAACGTATATTTTCCGCGTTTTGCGAGCACTACCCCTATATGATATTGTGTATCTTTTTAAAATAATGTAGAAAATATATCTAAAAAAGCATGTATAAAAGAAGGAAGCAATATATTATTATTTCTGGTATAAATGTATATCATAAGTAAACTATACAAAATTCCTCCACCTACATTATTTAATATTACATGATATATATTATTACTATAAATTGCATGTGCAGCACCAAAAAGAACTCCACTAATTAGAGTGCCTCCATTTTTTCCAAATAAAACAACAAGTCTTGGCCAGATAAATCCTCTAAAACTAACTTCTTCAAAAAAATCTACACAAACAAAAAAATATAATATTATAAATTAAACTATTATTATATCCTTTTTTTAGTATATAAATTATAACGTATATACTAAAAGTGATTATACCTATTAAAATAGATTTTGCTAATCCTTTCTTAGATAATCCGATAGAATGACATTTTTGTTTTCTAATACTTAATATAATAACCATTATTAGAAATATTGGTAGAATCATACTAAGTCCTAATAATAGTCTTACTAATCCTTTATTTGAAGAAAAATTAAGGTAATTATAGTTATTGTTTATAAATAATAAAATTAAATGTGAAATACATACAAAGAATATGTAGAAAATTATTGCTAAAACCCAATCTATTTTTTGTAAACCATTAAATTTTTCTTCAGGAAACATACTTTTAAAAAAACTCATTTTTCCTCCATACATTTGATTGTGATATTTTTTAGAATAATATGATATGTATATCATAACATATATTACATATTATTGAAATTGTTTTTGAATTTCAAGGTAGCTAGAGCACCAGTGAAATCAACGCATTGATTGATCTTCTTAGTGTTCTTCAACTTCGTCTCTAAATAGTTTTTAGCGAAGTGTAATTAAGAATATACTCTTAATTTTATTATATCTTTTTGAATGTAATCTTTTCGATGAAAGATTACATTCGCAGAAATGGCGTAAAGTATTGATATATATGATTATAATCAAGCTGTTCTTTTTTTCAGCTCAACTTCCGAATACAAATCTATTCATAGTGTGACTCAAATCCTACCTTTTTCATTTTTAAGGAATATGGTTAAAATATATTTTAGAGTAATTAAAACACCGATATATGTGTTAACGTATATTTTCCGCGTTTTGCGAGCACTACCCCAGATACACAGTATTCAGGAAAAGAATTAGCTTCCTTTAAAATATATAGTAGCATTGCAGCTGGAATACCTATTTTTATGAATTCACAATGTGAGGATGCTTTAGTGCTTCCAAAATATTGGTTCAACAGTAGTGATAAATACTTTGTACTTAAAGTTAAGGGAGACAGCATGATAGGTGCTGGTATAGATAATGGTGATATGGTAGTTATAAAAAAGCAGGAAACTGCGGATAACCGAGATATTGTGGCAGCGGCAGTGGATTCAGAAAATGCTACTTTAAAGAGATTTATAAAGATGGGAGATAGCGTCCTATTGATGCCTGAGAATGATAAGTATGAGCCAATACAGATTAGGAATGATGAGGCTAAGGTGCTAGGAGTTGCAGTGGGGATTATGAAAGGGTAAAAAATATAATTGTGGATAACATGTTTAAAAATGAATATTGGGGGAAGCGTTTGTATATACTTTAATCCTAGAAATAACGTAAGGGGAGATGTAAATGTCACCCCTTGTCTTATTTGCATTTACTTACAGTTCTAAATACTTGTCCTACCTTTGAGAGATTAGAAGCTCTTTCAACTATATATTCTATAATTATATTTAAATTTTTTTGCTTATATATTTTGCCGTTTAAGTCAGGAGTATAGGTTTTAATGATTTTTAATAAATCCTCTAATTGAAGTAACATTAGCTGTTCTTTTAAGCCATCTTTACCTATATCTCTAAAAATAGCAACTGGATTTAATAAAGGGGCTTTATTATTAGAAGTAGTATTACTACAGGTATCTACTTTAATAGAAATATTAATGTTGATATTTATTTTATCAGATTTATTCTGTAAGTCTTCAAGTATTGATAGTAGTTCCTTTATATGACCTATAGTAGTTTTATTATTGGAGGAGTCAACGGAATCTGAATCTTTGAGATTTTTTAAAACCTGATTAATATATTTTTTAGTGAATCCTTTTTTTATTATATCTTCAATTCCAAAACCTTTTTTGTGAAGTTCAATAATCTGATCTTTTTTAGTAATTCTCATATAAACCACCCTTTATAATTAAGTTCTACTCATAAATTCTAGAGTAAGATTTTTATAATCATTATAGTTTCTAGAATATTTCTTTTTAATTGTACTAATTGTTTGATCAAAATCAGCTATATTAGAGGAACTGTCCCTTTGATAAATTACTGAATTAAAAAGTTTAGGAACATAGCTACGGTGATCATTGGGTTCATACTGTCTGTGTTGCAAATCACTAAAAGTACGTTTATGCATACCACTATTTTTTATCATTTTGTTAACAATTAGCCCTAATTCTGATAGGTTATAAGAAGTATTTAACATCTTGATTTTTCTTTTTGATAACTCTATTTTGTCAAGCATTTGAGGTATACCATAGGTAGATAATATGTCAGGAATTACGGGAATCACATAGTAATCACTAATATAAATACCATTTAAAGTGATAAGGCCTAAATTTGGAGGACAATCAACTAACACATAATCATATTGATCTATTAAATCTTTTGTTAAATGTTTTGACAGTATAGGTATTGAATAACTATTTGTTTCGTGATTTTTATCAAGTTCTGAGAGCCTATCACTTAGATCAATTAGATTAAGACTTGAAGGCAGTAAATGTAGTTTGTCATTACCTCCATTAATATTTGAAGTTTTTCTTATTATTGAATCTTCAATGTTAAAGGCTTTAGTTTTATTTAATTCATCAAAGAACATTTGATGAATAGTTTTGTTGTTTTCGTTTGCTTCCTTCCAAATGTCCTGGTTAATAAGTAGAATAGTAGCATTAGTTTGAGGATCTAAATCTACTACTAAGATTTTTTTGTTGAATTCATAGGTGAGAAACTCAGCCAATGCAACTGTAGTTGTAGTTTTACCTACACCACCTTTTAAGTTAATAAAACTTATAACTTTACCCATAATATCTCCATTTTAATTGATACAAAATATTTATATTCTTTTAAAGAATAGATTATTCATTAGTTACTAAAGAAACAGAGAATAGTCTTATCTGTTGATCTTACAGCTCAGTACGGTATAAGCTCTACATAGTATTTTTGTAAGAATATAATTAGTGAATCAAGGGGATAAGACAATGGAAACGTATAACTGGGCTTTACTATACGTTTTGATAAAAAACAGAAATAGTATATAATATGGATAGATTACTCTAATTTGGAAGCAGAAATTAATATTATGTAGAAAAACAATTATTATTTCACCAATATACCTGGAATAGAAAGAACCAGTAGAAGATGAATATTAAGGTGAGGAGAATACCATGAGTGAAAAGAATAGACAGGTTTTTAAAGAGGAAGAAAGTAAACTAAAAGATATCTATAAAGTTATAGATGCTTGTTATAAAGATGTTAAGGAAAAAATAAATATCTACAACAATACAAAAACCCCAGATATTAATGTATACAAAGTAGTAGATGAAGCAGACATGAAAAATGCTGTAAGAAAAAGTAAAAAACTAAAAGAAGTAAGAACTAGCAAGTGAGTCACCAGCTCCTCACCATGACCTCCGAGGACTAACAAATTTCCCCATAGGAAAGGCACCTAATAATTGTTAATTTCAATAAGTATTTTCACATACTATTATCTTGGTTTCAGGTGGAGTTTTTTTAACTCCATATGAAGCTTAGAAATCGTAGCACTGCTTATTCTCAACTTAAGCAGAGAATCTAAATTTCATACTTGGTGTGAATAGCTTACTCATCTGATAATAGGAAGAATACAAATATAATTCAAAAGGTATTTTGGATTTCACTTCTTTTAATATGGCGTAAATCAGATTAAAATGAATGAAGGCAGCATGGTGTTTTTTCATAATTAAAACATATCATTTAAATATAGGATTATCTACACTTAAAGGATTTATATACAAAAAAGAAACTGATATACTTAAATTATAAGCTTTAGACTTGGAGTTTTAGTTGATTTTTACTATAATAATAAATTAAATATGAAGGTAATAAGTTATGGGCAAATCCTAAAACTACAATGGACACTAGAGCTAAGGGGGACATTATGGATTTACTAGTTGATAAAATAGATACTATACATGAAAAGCAAATTGAATTATTAGACATTCAACCTAAAGAACTGGAGAATAAAGAATTTTTAATAAATAACAAACTAATAGTCAATTCTGAAGAAGGTAATCTTCTAAATGAATTAAAAAGATGCCTAAGTGAATGTGAAAAGTTTTATCTCAGTGTTGCATTTATTAATTTCAGTGGACTTCAACTTTTATTAGATAGTTTTAAGGAACTAGAGGAAAAAGGAGTTAAGGGAAAAATATTAACTTCTACATATCTTAATTTTACTGAACCTAACGCATTAGAACGAATTAATAAATTTAGCAATATTGACTTAAAAGTATTTATAGCTACTGAGGAAATAGGTTTCCATACCAAAGCTTACATATTTGAAAATAAAGATGAATACAAAATAATCATTGGGTCTTCAAATATAACTCAGCGTGCTTTAAAGAGTAATGTTGAATGGAATGTTAGAGTTATTTCTAAAAAAGATGATAGTTTTGTAAAAGATGTAGTAGAGGAATATTTAAATTTATGGGAAGCTACGAACATTGTTAACGAAGAATTTTTAGACAGCTATAGTAGCTTTATAAATGAGATTAAAAAAGTAGAAAAGAGCAAAAGGTTAGATTTTAGTGATTATGAAGTAATAAAACCTAATCATATGCAAAAGAGAGCAATAGATAATTTAAACAGATTAAGATACTATGGAGAAGACAAAGCATTAGTTATTGCAGCTACAGGTAGTGGTAAAACGTACATGTCAGCCTTTGATGTTATAAATTATAAGCCTAAAAAAATGCTTTTCTTAGTACATAGAGAAGAAATTTTAAGAAGTGCAGAGAAAACATTTAGAAAGCTGGTAAAGAATAAGCAAAAGACTACGGGGCTCTTAACTGGAAATAGTAAAGATATAGACGCTGATTATTTATTTGGGACTATACAATCAATGACTATACACATTGAGGAATTTAAGAGAGATGAGTTTGAATATATTATTATAGACGAAGCCCATCATTCAGCTAGCCCATCTTATAGAAAAGTTATGGAGTACTTTAAACCCAAATTTCTTTTAGGAATGACTGCAACTCCAGAAAGATGTGATAGTGAAAGTATATTTGATATTTTTAACAATAATATAGCTCTAGAGGTAAGATTACGTGAAGCACTAGAATTAAACCTTGTAATACCTTTTCACTACTTTGGAATAACTGATATTGAAGGTATAGATTTAAGCAATATAAATATTGATGATATAAGAGAAATATCCAAAAGATTAAAGGTCAACGAGAGAGTTGATTTTATAATTGAAAAGATGAATTTTTATGGCCATGATGGAGAAAAACGAAAATGTATTGGCTTCTGTATGGGAATTGATCATGCTGAATATATGGCAGAGGAATTCAATAAAAGGGGAATAAACAGTGTATATTTAACAGGACAAAATTCTCCAGAAGAAAGAGAATACTATATTAAAAGATTAGAGTCTGACGAGGATAACTTAGAAGTTATATTTACAGTAGATATTTTTAATGAAGGAGTAGATATACCATCCATTAATTTAGTTTTAATGCTTAGACCAACAGACTCTCCGATAATATTTATTCAACAATTAGGTAGAGGACTTAGAAAACATGCTGATAAATCCTTTTTAACCGTATTAGATTTTATAGGAAATCATAATAAGACATTTTTAATTGCTATAGCCTTAAATGGTGCAAGATACTATGATAAGGATAGTTTAAAGGTAGCAGTTGCAACTCAGTTTGCCAATATTCCGGGATGTACTAATATACAGATGGATAGAATTTCACAGGAAAGAATATTAGAGCAGTTAAATGAAGAAAACTTTAATTCAATGAAATACCTGAGAGAAGAATATTTTGAGTTTAAAAAAATGAATGGTGGAAAAATTCCTTATTTACTGATGGACTATGTAAAATATGATGGTGCACCAGATCCACTAAAATTTTTAAATAAGGAAAAAACCTATATTGGTTTTGTTGCTAATATGGAAAAGGATGAAGAACTGAAAAAGTTATTAGAAGATGAAATATTCTTAAAAATACTTAAAGAGCTTTCAAGCAAACTACCAATAAAAAGAATATATGAATTCAGTATATTAAAGTATTTACTAATTAATGAAGAAATAAGTGTAGAAAATGCTAAGAATGAAATATTAAAGTACATTGATTATGTAGATGATGAAAGTGTTATTCATGCTTTAAATTGTTTAAATGGAAGTTATTATGATTCATCGCAACTTAAAAATAATGTTCGCTGCTTTGATTTAAAGGATGGAGTTTTAAGTACCACATGGGATTTTAAAAAGATAACGCAAAATAAAAAATACAGAATATACATTGAAGATGTTATAAATTATGCGATCATAAGATATGAAAAAGAGTTTGAGAATAAGTATTATGGAGTCCCATTTTTTAAATTACATGAGCAATATCAAATGATAGATGCAGCATTTTTGTCTAACTATACAAAAATACATAGTTCTTTTAGAGGACAAGGGCTTGTTACTAATGGGAAAGAATATTTTTTATTTGTGGATCTTCATAAGGAAGAAGGCATTAAAGAAAGTATCAAATATAAGGATAAGTTTATTAATATGGAGTATTTTCAATGGCAAACTCCAAACACTACCAGCCCAACTACAGATAGAGGAAAAGATATAATATCTAATAAAAATAGGAATATAAATCTTCATTTATTTGTTAGAAAATATAACAAAATTGATGGTAAAACTGAGCCATTTATATACATAGGAAAGGGAGATGTAGTAGAATATTCTGGAGAAAAGCCTATAACAGTAAAAATGCAGTTACAAAATAAAATGCCTGTAAGTTTATATACAGAGTTTATAAAAAAGGTATAGCGGTTTTTGCTATACCTTTTCTGCTGATAACTGGAGAGCAGCAGGAATATCAGCAGGGGCCCATTTTAAAGAAAGTAAATTCTCTCTCTTTAACCATATCAGTTTAGAATGTTCATTAGCTGTAGGTGTACTGGATATTAATCTACACTTAACAGTAATTAAATTTACTATAAAAGGATCATATTCGTGAGTGTTATCATTAAAGACACTAGAAAATTCAATGTTGCAGTCTAACTCTTCTTGTATTTCTCTTTCTATAGCTTCCTTTAGATTTTCATCTTTTTCTACTTTACCACCAGGAAATTCCCACATGTTTGGGAGAGACATACTTGGAGAACGAAGAGCACATAGTATTTCATTATTTTCATTTTCTATAACAGCTCCGACAACTTTTATTAGTTTTTTCATTATAACACCTCTCTTCTAGACAAGTTTATCATAGATGTGGTGGAGAAATCAATTTTTGGGTGTTGTTGTAAATAATAGCAAGTGATTATCCTTTAATTTTAGTAAAGGATAAAGGCAATAACTCTCAATTATCGCCTTATGTTTTAATAAAAAGTTTTCCTATCCTACCATAAAATCTACATCTATATTATTTTCTTTAAGCTTGTCTACAATTAAAATAGCAGCCCTAAAAGTCTTCTTAGCACCATTATAAGTATTAGCAACATGAAAACAAGTAGGTTTATTATAAAACTTACAATAAATCATCTTACTTAGCTGCTTCTTAAAGCTTCCTAGTGTTAGTACTTCTATATCCAAATTATGATCTTTACAGTATTTCAAAAATCTATCATAGAAAACAGTGTAATTTAGTCTAAGTACCTTATCACCATCATAGTCTTTTACACAGTCATAGTCAGCACCGAGAGTAAGATCACCATTTGCAGCCATTCTGCTTAAGGTTTCAAGAGTAATGTCCACCACACTTTTACTTTTAGTGTTATCCTCTAAAAGTTCTTTTATAACAGAATCTTTAAGTGCATTTTCTATATCTTTAGAGGAGTAGCCTGTGGCTTCCTTAAAATTAACTCCTAAGTCTACAAATACATCCATGAGGAGAGCTAGTCCTAAAAGACCATTTGTTATAGATTGCTTTATTCTTTCGTTATGTATTTTGTCACCAGAAAATTTCTTGTAAAACATATTGTAATTAGCTTTTAGATTTTCTTCACTCATTTTTAATCCTCCCATCAATAAGCTGTTTCCAAGTTTGGATAATAGTACTCTATTTTCTTTAAGATT
The DNA here is from genome assembly GCA_964554365.1 of uncultured Clostridium sp. GTDB lineage: Bacteria > Bacillota > Clostridia > Clostridiales > Clostridiaceae > Clostridium_AM. The sequence continues at coordinate 8,510 of CAZKOJ010000036.1, forward strand.
AATAAAATTCTTTTTAGTATCTTTGTTTAAGTTAGATGTAGATAAAAATATTTTAAGACTTCTTTCAACATTAGCAGTTTCTGTTATTCCCATTTCTCCACAAAGTATTACAGAAGAACGTGGGACAAATTCAATATTTTTACCAAGGTTTTGGGTTCCTTTAATGGTTTTGTGTGCATCATAAGAGTTTCTCATTATGTTTGAAATAAGATTAACTCTATAAGTGCCAATTTTTTTAGGTTTATATTCGTCAATAATTAAAGGAAGAAAGTTACTGCTGCTTGATAGTTTTGTAAGGGCAAAATTAGTGCAAGTGCTGGCATCTAGAATATTTTCTTTATATGCTAGAAGAGGGGATACTATATTTTCTAGGGTTTGGCTCTTTCCACTGCCACTTTGTCCTTCTATTAAAAGATGATTGTATTTTATTCCAATATGTTCAAGTTTACCTTTTAAAAATAAACCACAAATATAAGGAATTAAAGTAGCAGTTACAGATAGATTGTTAAAATTAAAAAGTGAAGAAGCTATGGTTTGTAATTCCTCTTTTGTAATACAGGAAAATTCTAATAAATCGCTGTGAGCTTCTCTAAAATCTTCAAGGACTATGGCAGAAGAATTAAAATGAAGTTTTTCACTTACAGCGCTATCTCCATCAACAAAAAGCCATTGTTTACTTATTTTATGAAAGCCTTCATAGGATACTCCATTTATAATGTCAGTTGTTTCCGTTGATATTTTCGCCTTTATATGTTGTAAATCTGAATTTGATCCATTAAAAACTAGTGAAAAACTATTAAGTGCTTTTTTAAAGGATAGCACATCATTAAAATCCTGTGGAGTAAAAGTCCTTTCTATAATAAAATCACTATCACTTATCTTTAGCTCACATTTTATTAATTCCTCATAGGAAGAGGTAATCATGTGTTTAGGTTTTATTATAAAATTAGTAATAAAGATTTGTTTATCCTTATAGTTTTTGTAATAGCACCCATCTTCTACATAAATAGGGCAGTTATAATTTGTATTTTTCAAGCTAACATTTGATCCTGTTAATAGGCTCTCCAACTGTTGTTTTGTGATTCCTTTATCAACCCAATCTGAAATACTTAAATTCTCATGGAGATCAGGCAGTTCTATAATTCCTATACTTTTGCAGGATTTTTTTAAATTATTATATACAGCCTTAGAATATTCTTTGCTGCATTTACTATTATGGGGGAGAATTACAAGATCAGCTTTTTTTATTTGTTCAGTATACTTTTTGCTGAATTTAATAAAGCTTTTAACACCGCCAAAGGTTGTAGTAGCGGTAAAGCCTAGGTTCTGTAGTGTATCTACAGATTTCTCATCCTCCACATATATAATAGTTTCGTTATTTTTTATGCCCTTTATTACAGATGGGAGCATATAAAGTACAGGTTCAATATTTTTAAAATTATGAACCCACTTTCCTGCATTGTCCTTACTGTAACATTGAAAGTTTTTCTTTATGGTTTCATTTTCAAACCATTCTTTACTCTCAACCTTGTAAAGTACAATGCCGTCCACATTTCTGTAATAATAATCGGCTATGTTTTTATGATTGTTTACCATGGTAGTATCACTCTCCGTTAGCTTTTGATTTACCTTACAACTAACATATATGCAAAATAGAACAAAAGAGGTAAAGAAAAAGTGTTAACAAATTGTAAACATTACAGTATTACAAATTTTAGAAAATAGGAATGGAAGTGATTTGTTTTTTATGAGGTGTTTTTTTATTATAGAGTATATATTTTTATTTTTTGTAATAGTTATATTTAATTAATGGGAAAGCTTTATTTTTAAGGGGTTAGGAAAGTTACAGTTTGTTGTAAATGTAGTGTAATTGGTGTAAAATTTTAGATTATTATATATAGTTAACAATTAAAACATTATGTAAATTAAATTCCAAAGTAAACTAAATAAATAATATGGAAGCTTTCTAATACATCCATAATATTACTTGCTGTAGGGGGATGACTTTTTCTTATGTCCATTTTTTCAATGGATCTATAAATTGATTTGTATAACAAGTCTTTCTTTAATTGACATGATTGGTCTATAATGATAGACTGTTAATAAATTAGTCTATATTTATAGACCAAAGGAGGAACATCATGGATAAATTTAATCTTTGTGAAAGTGAATATCGTTTTGCAAGCATCGTTTGGGAAAATGAGCCACTAGGCTCAGGAGAACTTGTAAAGCTTTGTAATGAAAAGCTCGGATGGAAAAAATCTACAACATATACGGTTTTGAAAAAGCTGTGCCAGAGAGAAATATTAAGGAATCAAGATTCAATTGTTACTGCTATTGTAAAGATGGAACAAGTACAGAAATTTGAGAGTGAAAAGTTTTTAGAAAAAACCTTCAGTGGGTCACTGCCTCAGTTTATTACAAGCTTTATGAGTGATAAAAAACTGTCAAAAGCTGATGCCGAGTACTTGCAAAAGCTGATTGATAGCTATAAGGAGGAATAATAGATGGAGCATTACATACAAAATTTATTTTTGCGGGTGATTAACATGAACGTAACCGCCAGCTATGTTATTTTGTTTGTTGTGATTGGGCGGTTGTTTTTGAAAAAAGCTCCAAAGATATTTTCCTATAGTCTTTGGTCAGTGGTAATGTTTCGGCTTATATGTACATTTTCTTTTTCTTGTGCATTTAGCTTTTTGAAGCCTATTGTCACAACTTCTGGGAAAATGGAACATATTCCTTTAACGGTGGGTATCATGGCACAGCCTAAAGTAGATGGTGGAATAAATGTGGTTAATACAGTAATTAACAGATCTTTACCTTCGGACACAGCTATTGTTAGTAGGAATCCAATGGAGATTATTTTATTTGTGCTTTCAATAATATGGGTTGTAGGTATAATGGTGCTTGTTACTTACGGTATTGTGTCTTATGTGATGCTAAAAAATAAAGTTAGTACTGCTATGTTAATTTATGATAATATTTTTGAGTGCGAAAAAATTAAAACTCCATTTGTACTTGGAATTATAAAGCCTAAAATTTATTTGCCAATAGGACTAGGGGAAAAAGAAAAAAGCTATATTCTAAAGCATGAGCAAACTCATATAAAAGGATTTGATTACATTATTAAGCCTTTTGCTTTTTTGCTGCTTTGTGTGCACTGGTTTAACCCCCTTGTATGGCTCAGTTTTATATTGATGAGTAATGACATGGAAATGGCCTGCGATGAAAAGGTGATTAAAGACCTTGGTAGTGGCATAAAAAAAGATTACAGCACCTCTCTTTTATCTATGTCAGTGGGTAAAAAACTTGTAAATGGCAGTCCACTTGCCTTTGGAGAGAATAACACAAAAAGGCGTATAAAAAATGTATTGAAATATAAAAAGCCAGCTTTCTGGATTTTAATTGTAGGGGTGATCATAATTATTGTTATAGGCATAGGACTTGTTTCTAATCCAATTAATAAGAAAGCTGAGACTTCAGGGCCACTTTCAGAGAATGAAAAATTGCAGAAAGGATTAAAAGGAGGAGTTTCAAATTCTAATAATGTTTCTGCTCCACCTACAAAAGAAGCATCACTTTTAGTAGAGGATAATTTAAAGATTATTTTGTCCTCACCACTAACATCCTCCAATCCTAATGATTATATTGAGACTCATAGAACAGAGTATGAAAATATATTAAAATATGGTGGAGAAGATGCACTAAATTATATGTTGTTACAGTTTAAAAAAGGTAATGTTAAAAATGATTTGCGTGGTCAGGTTATTATGAGACTTTGTGAAGATCGGTTAGGGCAAAGAAATAATGTACAAGATGAAAACTTATTGCCTACAGAATGGTATTCAAAGTTGCGAATAAAAAAAGAAACTATATTGCCTGACTTTTCCTACAATGGTACTGATCCTATTGAAAAATTGGTATATGAAACTGAAATGGAGAAAAATCAAAACATAAAAAATGACAGAACTTTTCTTGTTGTAGCACCTCATATTCATGGAAGTTATGAGGAGGGCAATAAGCTAAAAGTATTTGTTACCACTTTCTCTTACACATATCAGCTTTTTGATAAAACGATAAATCCGCAAACTGGTAGCATGATTCCTGCTGCAATTACTTATGTTAAAAATGCAGATGGTAGCTATAAATTAGATAAATATGAGCAGGCAGAGGATGGCAATACGCATGGTTCATCAATTAAGGCATTCTGCACTATGCCTGTATCTGGAAAGAAAATAAGTGGACTTTCAGATAAAATTTTTAAATATTACAGCCATAATGAAGATATAATTAAATTACAGCAAGATAATTTAGTTAAAAGCCTAAAAGCAAATGGGCAAACAGGTATATCAATAAGAAAAGAAGGTAAAATAATTCAATTGACATAGCAATTAAGACCACTTGGTAAGAAGTTAACATTACAAATAAGGAAACACTTGAAATAATAGGGTTAGAGATATTTGATATGAAAGATGTTCAAGAGGTAGAAAGATATTTTTAAATTGATAAAAACTAAAGCGCAGCACTACATGTATAGCTCTCCATTTCTTTGATTTTTATTGGATCATTGAAGTGGAAGAGCTTTTTTGCGTGATATTTCAGAAAAATATTAATATATTTAAGAAACTACTTAAAAGGTCGAAAATAGTAAATATATGCGTACACGTAAAATCAAGGATTAATTAACTGTATATTACATATGGAGGACTAAAAAATGAAAAAAATAAATGCATTAAAACCGCCAGTAGAAGTTTTTTATGAAGAAGAACTGAAAGCACTAGAGGAAAATGATAAGGAACCCAAACCTAAGAATTGGAGATTGTCTCCAAAGGCTGTGAAAACTTTTATATTAGGAAGCAGTAGAAACATTGGATATGATGATGGAAAAAAAATTAAAATAAAGAAAAAGTTTTATGGCGATGACAGTCTTATTGAAAGATGCATAATAACTTTAGCAGGAAACAGAGGTCTTATGCTTGTGGGAGAGCCTGGAACGGCAAAGACTATGCTTAGTGAACTTTTAAGTGCAGCTATAAGTGGTACAAGCACTAATACTGTACAGGGAACAGCAGGAACTACTGAAGACATGATTAAGTACAGTTGGAATTATGCAATGCTTTTAGGTAAGGGACCTACCAAGGAAGCTTTAGTAGCTTCACCTCTTTATGTAGGGATGAGCAGGGGAATAATAACTAGATTTGAAGAAATAACAAGATGTCCTGCAGAGGTACAGGACAGTTTAATAAGTATAGTTAGTGATAAGGTTCTAAACATACCAGAATTAGGAGATGAAGGACTTTTATTTGCAGAGTCAGGCTTTAATATTATTGCTACAGCTAATATAAGAGACAAGGGTGTAAATGAAATGAGTAGTGCCCTTAAAAGAAGATTTAACTTTGAAACTATATTCCCTATAAGTGATGTTTCTTTAGAGGCTAAGATTATTGAGCAGGAAGTACAAAAACTAGTAGAAGAGTCAGAAATTAAAGTAAAGATAGATAGAGATGTGGTTAATATATTGGCAACTACCTTCCATGAATTAAGAGAAGGAGTTACAGCGGAGGGAAACAGGATAGATAAGCCTGCTGCGGTTATGAGTACTGCTGAAGCTGTATCTGTTTGTTATCAAACGGCTATGAGTTCTTATTATTATGATAATTCAAAAATGAAGGTGGATTCTATGGCTCAAAATATATTAGGAACTGTAGTTAAGGAAAGCAGAGAAGATATAGACAAGTTAAAAAATTATTTTAATATAATTGTGAAGTCTAAAAGTTTAAAAGAGGGCGGATTATGGAAGGAATTTTACGAGGCAAGGAAATGGATAAAATAGAAGAAATATATAGAAAAGCTTATAACCTTTCAAGCAAGGTTTTATACTTTCCAATAAGACATCATAGTCCAGCTTGTTCCTTTCACTTAAAGAAAGTAATGGATACTTATAAGCCAGAAATTGTGCTGATAGAAGGCCCTTCTGATGCTAATTCTGTAATACCTTATATTGGAAATGATAAAACAGAGGCACCTGTATGTATTTATTATAGTTACACAGATGAAAAAAAATTGGTTACAGAAGAAGGAGAAAAGTATAAATGCTATTATCCTTTTTTAGATTATTCACCAGAACTTTTAGCTATAAGAGAGAGTAAAAAAAGAAATATTCCAGTACAGTTTATAGACCTTCCTTATGCAGAAATATTAATAAGCAGTGGAGTAGGAAAAGGGCTTAGAAAGATTGAAGAGAAGAATTCTTATAATGATGATTATTTGTTTGAAAAGAGTAAATTTATAAATTCCCTTTGTGAAAAACAAGGCTGTAGAAGTTTTAATGAACTTTGGGAAATGTTATTTGAAATAGATGGTTTAAAAATAGAAACAGGAAGCTTTATAAAAAATATGATAGCCTTTTGTCATCTTTCAAGATGCTTTGAAAGTGAGGAAATTCTTAAGGAAGAGGGATGTATTGCCAGGGAAAAATACATGGCTTCTAAAATAAAAGAATTTTCTTTGAAATATAATAAAATATTAGTGGTAACAGGTGGATTTCATACTTCAGGACTTATACAGCTTTCAGATGAAAATATAGAGATTAAATTACATAATATTAATGAAAAAAACATAGGGGCTTATGCTATGGTATATTCCTTTGAGGAAAGTGATCAGTTAAATGGATATGCTAGTGGTATGCCTTACCCAGCTTTTTATCAGAGAATATGGAATAATCTATGCGAAGATATTGAAAATCCATATGAAAAAGCTGTGCTAGATTTTATAGTAAGGTGTGGAAGAAATATAAGAAATTCAGTAGGAGGATTATCTACTGCTGATGAAATTGAAGCACTAAATATGGCAAAAGGACTTCAAAGCCTTAGAAATAAGGCAGAGTGTGGAGTTTATGAGTTAAAGGATGCAGTAAAGTCTTCTTTTATTAAAGGAGAATTGAATATAGCATCGGATGCTCCTTTAATAGATTTACTAAAGCTTTTAAGAGGAAAAGGCATGGGATGTCTTTGTAGCAATGCAGAAGTACCTCCTATTATTCTAGATTTTAGACAGCTTTGCAGTAAATATAAATTGAAGATTAAAAGTACTTTGCAACAGGAAATAGTATTGGATCTTTATAAAAATAATAGGCATAAGGAAGTAAGTGAGCTTTTTCACAGACTGAAGTTTTTAAATACAGGCTTTTGTTTAAATACTAAAGGTCCAGATTTTATAAATAGAAAAAATGTAAATCTTATAAGAGAAACTTGGAATTATAAATGGAGTGTTAATGTAGAAAGTAGTTTAATTGAAAATTCAGTACATGGTGGAACACTAAAAGAAGCAGTAGAATCTTTGCTTTTAAAGAAACTGTCCAGTAATACAAGTGATAGTGGTGTTATGTCAGAGGGGCTTATAGAAGCTTTTATGATGGGATATAAGCATATTCTTATGAATGCTATATTAACTATAAAAGATATAGTTATAAATGATAACAATTTTTATTCCGTTGCTGAGTGCACCTATAATATTTACTTTTTATACAGTGGAAATATGCTGTTTTCAGCTTCACAGGATGAAAATTTAAATAAGCTTTTAATACAGTGTTATAACAAAGCAGTAACCTTAGTTCCAGAGCTTTATGCAGTACCAGAAGAAGAGGAAAATAAGGTTATAGCTAAATTGAAAGATTTATACCATATATGTTTAGAACCTGAGTTTGAAGCCCATATGGATATATTTAAAGAAGCTTTGTTTTCTCTTACAAATAAAACCTCAAGCAATGCAGCAGTAGAAGGAGCAGCATTAGGACTACTACTTGGACTTAATGAAGTAGATACTTCTTATATATTAAAAAAGGCAGAAGGATATCTTTATGGTACTGGTGATAAATTTTTAAATTCAGCTACTTTCTTAAAAGGATTATTTTCTACTGCACGAGATGTGGTTTTAAGTGAAGAAAAAATGATTATAGGAATAGATAACGTATTAAAAAATCTTAGTGAAGAGGACTTTTTAAGGCTTTTACCTGAACTAAGACTTTCTTTTAGTTTCTTTGCTCCCAGTGAAATAGACCAAATAGGTAAAGGTATAAGTCAGCACTATGGCATAAGTGAAAAAAAGCTATTTAATGTAGAGGCAGTAGATCCAGAGGAATTAAATTTAGCTATAGAGCTTGATCGATTTGGGAAGGAAGCTTTAAAGGAGTTGGGATTATTAAATGAGTAAGGATATAAGCACACTTAATAGATGGAGATTGGTTTTAGGGAAGTATTCTAGCAATAACTTAAGTTTTTCTGAAGACAATATAAACTATGCTAATATGGATACCTTACTAGAATTTTTATACGAAAGAGAGTATGGAGAGGAAAGAGGAATAAGAAATGATAAAAGAACAGGCTCTTTAAATCCATCCAATCTTACAGTTCCAGAGTGGATTACAAAGATAAAAGAATTATTCCCTAAGGAAACAGTAGAAATATTAGAAAAGCATGCTTTAGATAAATATAACTTAAATGAATTGCTTACAGATAAAACTGTTCTTGAAAAGTTGGAGCCAAATCCAGAACTTTTAAAGAGTATTCTTCAAATGAAGCATCTTATGAAGGGTGAGGTCCTAGAAACTGCAAAGAAAATAGTAAAGGTTACAGCGGAAGAAATAGCTAAAAAATTGGAACAAGATATAAAGACAGCTATTAATGGTAGATTAGATAGAAATAAATATGGTGGAATAAAGTCTTCACGAAATATAGATTTTAAAAGAACTATAAAGCAAAATTTAAAGAATTTTAATAGGGAATTAAATACTCTTGTGGTGGATAGAGTTTATTTTAATAAAAGAGTAAAACCCTCTAATCCATGGAAGGTAATAATTGCAGTAGATGAAAGTGGAAGTATGCTGGATTCGGTTATTCATAGTGCTATTATGGCAGGAATATTTTCTAAATTACCTATGTTAAAAACAAACTTAGTTATATTTGATACTGAAATAGTTGATCTTACGGAATATGTAGATGATGTGGTACAAACCTTAATGAGTATTCAATTAGGAGGAGGAACGAATATATCTAGAGCTCTTCAATATTGTAATGGCTTAATGGAAAATCCACATAAAACCATAGTAATATTAGTAACAGACCTTTATGAAGGTGGAAGTTATGGAACTATGTATGCTAGAGCAAAGGATATTATTGAGTCTGGAGCAAAGCTTATAATACTTCCTGCTGTTGGTATAGATGCAGAGCCTGTATATGATAGAGGTGCTGCAAAAAAAATGGTGGCTTTAGGTGCAAATGTGGCTGCTATAACTCCAGGAGGGCTTGCAAAATGGATAGCACAGATAATTTCTTGAAGAAAATAGGAGAATTTTTATTAACTGTAGATGATGAATTATTAATAGGAATAAGCAATAAAGGTATATTTAATAGAGCTAAAAAGGATTTAGAAAAAGCAGAAGAAATAAAAGTAGAAGAAGAAGGTACATCTTTAAAATGTACTTTAGAAGATAAAACAGAATGTGTCATAAATGAGGATATTAAAGCTTATAAATGCTCCTGTCCTTCAAGAACTATATGTAAGCATGTAATAATGTGTTATTTGTATGTAAAAAGTAATTTTAATTCTTTGTTTGGTATAGAAAATAAGAGTTTAAATGAAAATGAAGAAAGTAAAAAATTTAATTTTGGTGAGTTTTTAAATATAGATATGGAAAGTTTATCAAAACTAATAGCAGAAAAGCCTTTTAATGAAATAGTAAAAAGAATAAATTTTGGTGTAGAAGTAGAAATAGAAGAAGCTTCACTACTTACTATAAAATTTAAAGGTGAAGACTATGTGGTTAAAGTATTTCCAAATACTAAAGAAAAAATATTACCTAAAGAAATTTTGGAAGAGGCCATATGTTCATGTAAGAGTAAAGAAGTTTGCAGACATAAGGTAGAAGCTTTAATTCATTATGAAATTTTTAAAGGATTTATAAAAAAACAAGACCTAGTTATTTTAAATAAAAAATCTAAAGCTGAAAAAACACTTTTGGTTGAAGGTATACTTTTGATTAAAAAGCTTATGAAAGAAATTTTATTTGTAGGAGTATCTAGGCTGCCAGAAAATATTATAGATAAAGTAGAGAGCACAGCGGTATTATGTCACAATTACAATCTACCTAATTTAGAAAAAATGCTTAGAAGCGTTAAAAGTGAAATAGAACTTTATATAAATAAAAATGCTACTTTCTCAATAGCTTCTTTAAGAAAAAATATAAGTTATATATATACAACTGCTTTAGCAATAGAAAACTGCAAGGATGAAAATAAACTTTATAAATTATGTGGAGAACATAAGTCAGCTTATTATGATATACCACCAATTATCTTATATGGTATAGGAGCAGAAGCTTGGAGTTCTAAATCAGGCTATGAGGGAGTTACATATTACTATTTTGAAGAAAATAGAGGGAATTTATTTACTTATACGAACTCAAGACCAACTTATTATGATAATAAAAAAAGAAACTATGGATTAGCTTACAGTGAAGTTCCAAGCTTTGGGATGGAAGGTAGTTTAGAGGAAATATCACAGCATGCAGTAAGACTTATTAATGGAAAAATTAATGATGAGAGAAGAATTTCCGCTAGCCAGCAAAGTAAAGGACAGCTTTTAGAAAAAACAAATATATATAAGTTGAATTTTAAAGAGTTATTTATAGATAACTGGGAGCAGCTCATAAAGGCCTATTCTAGAGAAGATAAAAATCTATATATTATTAAGGCTCAAAGCTATGAAAAAAGTTCATTTGACAATATAAATCAAAGGTTTATTTTACCTATTTATGATACTGAGAAAAATATTATTTATATAGAGATAGATTATTCTAAAGAGAAAAAAAGAATGATACAAAAGTTTGAAAGAATGGAAAGACTGAAAAAATACCCTGACAGAATTCTTGTGCATACTTATTTAAAGGAAGGACAGATTAAAGTAGCACCTATTACAGCTTATTATGAAAACGGAGATATGATAAACCTAACCATGAATTAGAGGCTAGTTACAAGTTCTATCATGGAATTCTAAAAAACGTTGCAAGGAGGGCTTTTATGGGAAAGTACGATAATTTATATTTGCTTATTGAAGATATTAATGAATTAATGAATGGTATGTTTATAAGTGGGTTTAATGTAGTAAATGTAGGAGTATTAGATAATATAAAGCAAATCTATGAAAATTGTGAAAGAGTTGGATTGAGTTTTGCAGCGGAAACACTTAAAGATATATATCAAGCTCAAGAGAAAAAAAGACATGATATGAACTATAACTGTGAAGAAATTATGGGTAAATATTTTTTGCTAAATAATTATATAGAAGTTATTAAAGATAAATTGAATATAGAAAAAGCAAAAGAATATATGGAAACAAGCAAAGGAGAACAAGCATAATGGGATTACAAGAACATTTAACAGAAAAAATAAGCAATGTATTATTAGAGCTCAGAGTATCTGATGAGGTTATTGATAACTATGAAGCATATGTGGAGGGTAGTTTAGAAGAGCAGGAGTTTTTTAATTGCTTACCTACTATAGATATGAAGGGCTTACAGGATGAGGTAGTAGAACAATTAGTTAATACCTATAAATCATTAGAAAAACATAAGGTGGAAGAACACAGTGCAAGGTATGTAAGAATATTATTTGAAATAGGTGGAAAATCAACTTTTATAATTATGGATAGGTCTTATTACGGCTATTATAAAGGAGATATTTGTAGAAAATTATTAAAATACAAAGTAAAACCTGCCTTTGTAATAGCATATTATGCGAAGCAGATTGCAAGTAGTGAAAATAACTTAAGTATTACTTTTATTAATTTTTTTGATGGCCTTTATGAAAAATATGAAAGTGAGTTTGAAGAAGCTTTTGATATTAGTAATGTAAGAGAACAGATGCTTATAGCCTCCTATGAAGTTTATAAAAGGCAAGGTAAGAAAAAAGAGTTTTGTAATTGGCTTAATGAATTCTTAGTAGCTCCAGATGTTGCTTTAACTTTATTTGATGAGAAGTTGATTGATTATGATAAAGAGAGAATCTGTAAATATATAAAGGAAGATAACTTAGATTTAGAGGAATTAGTAGAAGATTTAAAGAGTAGAAAAGTAGATTTAAATATAGATAATTGGGTGTTAAAATTTTTAATGGCTGTAACCTACAATATAGTTAATCAATCAGAAATAGCAGCAAGATTTCTTAAATTTAGCATAACTATTGCACCAGAAAGAAGTTTTGACCGTTTAAATAGTTATCTTACAGTTCAAAGATATAATAAAACAAGCAAACTTATAGATAAGCTTAATGTTAATAGAGTGTTATATATTTCTTGGATGGCGGGGAAAACTTCTAGCTATAGTCATGGGTATGCCAAGGAATTAAAACAAGAGTTAGCTTCCAATAAGGAAGAGTTTATAAAAGCAATGAAGCTGTGCAGAGGCATTAATAATAAAGCTTATATGATTTCCTTACTTTTGAAACAGTGTGAAGGTGCAGAATATATAAATGAAGTAGAAGATGCGTTTATTAATGAGTTTTCACTATTTATGGATAATCTACATATAGAAAAAAGTGTTTATGAAAAGTTTATTTACTATTTAAGAGGAGAATGTGATTTTGAAAGTGTAAAAGATACTTTAGAAGGTTTATTAGGCAAAAAAGAACCTTACATATATTATCATGATTATGCTGAGATTTTATTTTGGTTAAAAGATGCATCACCAATGTTTGAAAGAGCAATAAAAGTGTTTATTGCAATAGGAAACTCAGATATATTAGGAAAAATACATGATAAATTTAAAGAAAAAGATAAAAACAACTTAGCTTCTTTTATTGAATTCTTAAATAGTTATGGAGCTTCAATAAATAACTATATTTCATTATTGGGTAGTTATGCTGCTCGGCAAACTAAGTTTAGAATGGAAGCTCGAAATTTTATAACAAAGCTTATATCTGAGGATGAAGATAAATTTATAGAAGCCATAAATTTATGTGCAGTTGATATAAGACTATATTTTTTAGAAAAAATATTTAAGTTTAATAAAGAAAAGAATGGAAAAGTACTTATAGATTATTTGGGGGATTCTTCAAAGGTTGTAAGAGAAAAGGTGATAGAACTTTTAACTCCTTGCACAAAATGTCATGAATATGTAATACCTAGTTTAAGCGCTAAAAAACAAGCAGTTAGAGAAGCAGCAGTAAAAATACTTTTGAAAAGCAGTAATAAAAAAGTAATTGAAGCATTAAATAAGGCATTAGAAGTAGAAAAAACCGAAAAAATAAAAGCACTTTTAGGACAAGCTCTAAATGTGGAAAATGATTTAGAAGAAAAGAATGAAAAAATAGATATTTTAGAGTACTGCAAAAAAGCTTTAAAGGGTAATAAAGCAGCAGGTTTAAAATGGTTAGATTGTGACACCTTATCAAAGGTAAGATTTAAGAATACTGATAAATTTGCAGAGGATGAAATTATAAAATACATGTTTTTATGTTATGCCCCTTATATTGAAATAGGCTTAAATAGTGAAGCAAAAAAGGTAAGTGAAATTTTAGATACAAAAGATTTAGCAAAACTTGCGTTAGAAGTTCTTCAAAGATGGCTTAATATTGGTGCAGAAAGCAAGAAGAAATGGGTGCTTTATTTTGCATCTGTTTATGGAGATTATAATGTAGTTAGTGTATTAAAAAAGAATATAGAAGAGTGGCCGAAGAATTCAAGAGGGGCTATAGCTAGTGAAGCAGTAAAGGCTCTTGCACTTAATGGAAGTGATGAAGCTTTAATTATAGTGGACAATATATCAAGAAAGTTTAAATTTAAGCAGGTGAAAAATGCGGCAGCTACAGCACTTAAATTTGCTGCTGAAGAGTTAGGCATAGACATGGAGGAACTTTCAGATAGAATAGTTCCAGACTTAGGTTTTGACATAAAAGGAGAAAGAGTTTTTGATTATGGCGATAGAAAGTTTATGGTAACACTTACTCCTGAACTTATCTTAGATGTACAAGATGAAAGTGGTAAAAAGTTTAAGAATCTTCCAGCTCCAGGTAAAAAGGATGATGAAGTTAAAGCAACAGTAGCTTCATTAGAATTTAAGAACTTAAAGAAGCAGTTAAAAACAGTAGCTAATATACAAGCTATCCGTTTAGAAATGGCACTATCTAGTAACAGAAAATGGACAAAAGAAGCATGGGTAAAGCTGTTTGTCGAAAATCCTATTATGAATCAATTTGCTATAGGTCTTGTATGGGGAATTTATAAAGAAAATACATTGATTGATAGCTTCAGATATATGGAAGATGGAAGCTTTAATACTAAGGACGAAGATGAATATAACATAGAAGATGGAGCGTTAATAGGACTTATCCATCCAGTAGAATTAAGTAGAGAAGATATGGAATTATGGAAAGAACAGCTTGAAAATTATGAGATAAAGCAACCCTTTGAGCAATTAAATAGAGAAGTGTTTGAGATTAGTGAAGAAGAAAAAACAATGAAAACTGTAGAGCGCTTTGGTGGAATCATGTTAAATGGTTTATCTTTACTAGGAAAGCTAACTGGTTTTGGATGGAGTAGGGGATCAATTCAAGATGGTGCTGGTTATTATAATTTTTATAAGGAAGATGATAAACTTCAAATTGGAGTTGAACTAAGTTTTAGTGGTTTAAGCATAGGTTTGGAAAATGAAGAAGTAACAGTATATAACTTAATTTTTTATAAAAAAGGAACTGTAAAAAGAGGTAGTTACATATACGACACCGTAAAAGAGCAGCACATTATAAAGCCATCAGAAATACCAAATAGATTTTTCAGTGAAATTCTTTATCAAATAAATAAAGCAACATCATCAAAAACAGGAAATAATGAAAATTGGGAGGTTACTTAATTATGAGTATAAACAAAAGTGTTTGCGAACAGGAATTATTAATTTCAAAGTTATCTGTTATTTCATTTATTTTAGCAGTTTTGTCATATGCTATATTAATTTCTGTATTAATATTTAAGACATCTCTTAAAAAAATGAATAATGCGGTGTTTGTAAATGGAAATACTTACCTTTCAACATAAAATATTAATATAATAATATGGAATATATGTTATGATTTTCATAGTAACTAAGTTGGAAATATAGGATATTATATTTTTCAAACTTTTTACATTATAGTACTTTGGAAAGGATGTGTGTTTGAGATAAAAAAATATATAAAAATAAGTATACTATCATCTTTAATCATTACCTTTTTAGCTACAGTAGGATGTACCAGTGTCAGTACCGTAACGAAGGATGTAAAAAACACTGAAAAAATTTCATATGAGGATTTAAGCAAGTATTTTACTGGATATGATGGATGTTTTGTTTTGTTTGATAAAAATAAAAATAAATACACAATATATAATGAACTAAACAGCAAAAAAGAAGTTTCTCCATGTTCTACATTTAAAATTATGAATTCATTAATTGGTCTTGAAACAAAGGTGTTAAGTGATGAAAGTACAACGTTTAAATGGGACTCATCTAAAAACTATTCAAATGCTTGGAGTAAAGCGCCAGATATTACAGAACAACTTCATGATGATAAAACACTTAAATCAGCAGCTGCAAATGATGCAGTTTGGTATTTTCAAGAACTTGCTTCAAGAATAGGAAAGGATAGAATGCAAGAATATCTTAATAAAGTTAGTTATGGTAATAATGATATTTCAGGTGGGATAACTCAATTTTGGCTGCAGTCAACTTTGAAGATTTCTCCAAGGGAACAAGTTGAAATGTTAAAAAAATTATATAATTATGAATTACCATTTAAAAAAAGAAATGTTGAAATAGTAAAAGGACTTTTTAGCTCTAATCAGAATAATGTAACGTTATTTGGGAAAACTGGTACTGGCGGAAATAATACAAGCTATACAAATGGATGGTTTGTAGGATATATTGAGAAAGGGGAAAATGTGTATTTCTTTGCAACAAATATAGAAGCAAATAACAATACTAGTGGTCCTAAAGCTAAAGAGATTACATTAAAAATCATAAAAGAAAAAAATCTATATTAATCCATAATATTCTTATTTATAGCGTCACAACTAAAAAAACGAACAATTTACCATAACATCGTATTATTCGAACCTGAATTTTACGGTATTTTTCGTCGCAATAATAAGAACATTGTGTAGCAATTCAACAATCTGCATCTTCATTTGCTTCGCATAGATAGTCTTTCAAACGAATCCTTCTTTTTTTAAGAACAGCCCAGAAAGCACACACTTTCTGGGTTGTCTTAAAATGGAACTATATATTACTTTACTTTTGATAGAAACCTAACTTGTTAAACTTATACCATTCGTCAATTTTTTCTACAGGCTTAACATTCAAATACAACATAATTTCCCTAGCGAATTCTAAAGAAGCCGTACCATTTGCAGTTATGATATCCGAATCACAAACTGCTTGTTTTTCGATAAAATTGCTGTCGCCCTTGTAGTGTGGCGCTTGTGACTTCATATACGTAAGCGTATTGCCTGAATGTCTGATATTATCCAAATATCCGTTCTCTGCCATAAAATTGGTAGCATTGCAGATTGCTGCTACTAGAATATGATGTTGAACGGCATATTCAACCACAGGTTGAATGGCATTGTTTTTCTGTTCCATCCAAGCGGAGCCGCCAATCAGCAACAGCATATGGAAATTTTCAGGGTAATCACTTACAGAATAATCAGGAATGATTCGAAAGCCTCCCATAGAAATTTTAGGGCCTTTATCCAAACTTAAAGTTTTTACAATATAATTCGTTTCTGGTGCATTGAGTTCTGAACAAATATAAGAACTTTCCCAATCCGCATATCCATCAAAAATGAACACAAGTACTTCTTTTTTCATTTTTAGCACTTCCTTTCTTAAATTATTGTACAATAAAAAAGATGACACCTATATGTCATCTTTATAGAGCGCATTTATTCTCTTTATTCGAGTTTTTACTGCTTCTTTTAGTGCAATCGGCGCTATAACTTTAACTTTGTCTTGCAGACTGAAAACTAAATTAGTAGCCCATTCTAAATCAGAAACAGAAAATATAATCTGCCCCTTTTCTTTTGCACTGTTGATCCTATGAAAAAATTTTGCATCTATCTTATCTGTTAGGAAGAATTCATTAGTAACATCATATTCTAGTATAATTTCAAACAATGAGGTCGAGTCTTTAGACGAAAACAAGCCTACACCAAAATCCTTTCGAAAATCTATTTTTTCAACTGTCTTACAATTGAAACTTGCATCCATAATTTTATAAGTAGCAATTCTACTTACCTTAAACAAGCGGAACTCCTGATTATCCTCGCAAAAAGCGTATAAATACCAGCATGATTGCTTAAAAACGAGTTTATGAGGGTGAATGATTCTTGCTGAACGTGACCTCTTGGAGATATATTCTAGATAAATACAGTTTCGATTTTTAATTGCCTTATGCAAATCGGATACCTTTTCTTGTGTAATGCTGTCTTGAAACCATGAGGACAAATCAATTACATAATCACTTTCTGAAAATACCGTGCTTGTTTCTTCTGGGATTAGCTTTGCCATTAGATTTGTTAAATCGGTGCTTTCATCAATACTCATTAGTCCATTAAGTGCAGTAAAAACATTTTTTATATCGTTCCTTAAAAGAATATTACTTTTGAGTTTATATCCCTCAATGACGGCTACCCCGCCACCAATTCCTGAATATGTAACAATGGGAACTCCCGACTGGTTCAGAGTATCCAAATCGCGAAAAATTGTACGTTTGGAAACTTCAAACCTTTCCGCTAATTCTTGTATTGTAATCCTAGACCTATTGGCAAGGACACTTAAAATTCCTAATAATCTATCAATTTTCATGCTTTCTCCATTCCTAAGTAATAATATAAAATAATTCTTTCTTCATATTAAATTACTATGGTGACTTATTTACAATTGAAAATAAAATATTATTTTATTATTATAACTCAACACAAGGAAATATGGAATGATATTTAAAAGGTGAAGTTTGAGTATTTATCCGATCTCTAAGTACCGCTAACGCCCCAACTTTAATTAAGAAACTACTCTTTCTAGTGTCACCTGAAGGCAAGAATCCTGTTTATATAAATGAGTGCTTAAGCTGCAGATATAATTATTTTGTAAGGAAATATGAAACCATATACAGAGGAGGAAATGAAAAAGGCTTGCAACTTTTGCAGGCCTTTTTCAACTATAGTTTAAAGTAATTAATGGATAATATCAAAATATAGTGACATAACTTTTTAAATAGAAGATACGAACGATGTTCTTTGAAAATTGAATAATGCGGTGTTCGAAAATAAAAACGTTTACTATTTATTACTTAAATATGATATAATTACCATTAATTGAGTAAAAACTGCGGAAAATTGTGTGTTGAAAAGGAGCTGACTATATATGGATATTTATTATTTAAATCAAAAAATAGATATTACCAATGGTAAATATCTAGTATCTGATGTTAATAAACAACCAATATTACAGGTTGTTGAAAGTAGTTTAACTGGGACTCTTGATAGAATGTTCGGGAATATTTTTTCTATAGGACATACATTACATATAAATAATTTAGAAGGCGAAGAACAAGTTACACTGAAGAAAAAAGTTGGATTTATTTGGAGTTATTATGATGTAGTAATTAACAATAATATAAGTGCCTCAATACAACAGAATAAAGATTGGTTTAAACCAAGATTTTCCATAGACAGCCAATATGGTACCTATACAATTAGTGGAGATATTTTCGCAAAACATTTTACTCTTATTAAAGACGAATGTGCGGTTGCAAAAGTTAATAAAAAATCATTATCGTTTACAGATAGTTATGAAATTTGTGTATATGAACCTGATAAATATAAATTAATTATAGCAATAGTCCTAGCAATAGATAATTCTGTACATAATTAATAATTTGAAAATTGTTCCAATTACCATTAGTTAAGTTAAAATAGTAAACAAATACGAAGCAAATTTAAGAAGCACGAATTTTTAGAGGTGATAATAATGACAGAGAAATGTCAGGCGATTGGAGATAACGAGATAGAAGAAATATTGGATACATTGACGAACGATTATGGAATGAGCACAGAATGTCTATCACATTTGTTGGGAGTAAAAAGTGATGGACACAAGATTAAAGTACCAACAGGGTTTTCAGAGCGTTATTCTTTTATTAATTTACTGCTAATGTTAGACAATATTTCAAAAGATGAACCAGATTTTGAATTTAAAGTATTTTTAGAAGTTCTCATTGAAGTACATAAGATTAGTGTTGATACTATTGCCAAATTTGCAAAAATTCAAAAGCAGTATGTTTTAGATTTCATGATTGATAGTAGCACAGTGCCAATTGAGATAAAATATAAGCTTGCATCAGCCATCATGATATTAAGATTTATATTTAAAACTGTTGAGCCTAAAATATAATAAATATCATATTAAAAGATTTTGGACATACTGAGCATTATTCTTATTTAACGGTGCAACTGAAAAAACGAACAATTTACCAGAACACTGTATTATTCAAACCTGAATTTTACGGTGTTTTTGCGTCACAATACAACAATAAAGTCTATCTATTGTAAAGTTACAATAGATAAACTTTATTTTACTATGATGGTATATTACTACAATTGAAATACATAGGTTTAAAGGTGAAGTTTGAGTATTTATATAAAGGAAGCCATGACCCACCTTTAAATCTTCGTTCCTCAGAATAAAAGCTAGTCCATAGGCAATTAAATATAATGGGGTACTCCGCCCCAAACCCAGGAAGCAAAACTATGTGGTCTTATAATAGTCCACTATATGTGGAAAGGAAGCTTTAGACAAACTTATCCGCTGTAGACATGGAGTATTCCTCAGGGGTCGCAGCCGATAAACTTGTCCAAAGCAAATAATCCGCCAGGCGTAATAGTTCAAAAGGCTGTTGTTGTACATTAAAGAAAATAAATGAGTGTTTTAACTTGGTTTCAATTTTTGCAGGCCTTTTTCAATTATAGTTTAAAGTGATTAATGGGTAATCTAAAAATAAAACGACGTAACTATTGAAATTCAAAATACGAACGATGTTCTTTGACAATTGAATAATGTGGTGTTAAAAAGTAGAATTGTTTTACAATTATTGAGGAGACAATCATCTTATATCATACAAATTATGATATAATTACCATTAATAAAGTCAAAATAATAAGATAAGATTAACTAATGGAGGAGTATAAATGGAAAAGGGAAAGATGAATTCAGCAATGCTATGTATATTAAATCGTAGAAGTGTCCGAGCATATACTTCAGAAGAAGTGAGTAAAGGTGCTATTATGCAGATGGTAACTGCAGCTAATTGGGCTCCATCTGGTAATAATATGCAACCATGGAGATTCTCTGTAGTAATGAATAATAAGGAACTAATAAAAAAATTAGCTTCCCTTACTGTATACCATAATTGGGTAGAGACTGCCCCTTGCTTGATAGCGGTTTTTCTAGATACTAAAGTTCTAGACGATAAAGTTCCAAGTATTTACTTGAAACATGCTCAATCAATTGGAGCTGCAATACAAAATATGCTACTTGCTGCTCATGGACTAGGGTTAGGTACTTGTTGGATTGGAGAAATATTAAAAAATGAAGATAAAGTACGAGAATTATTGGGATCTTCAGATGAATTACAGCTAATGGCAGTTATATCTGTTGGCTACTCAAGTAGGAGTAATCTAAAATCTAACAGAAGAGACATCTCTGAAAATATTATAAGTTGGTTATAAAGTTAAACATTTACTTTTTTTGAAGTGAAATTAGATAATATTTTAGAATTATTCAAAGAAAAAGAACAAACAATTTACTGAGCACCGTATTATTCAAATCTGAACTGCCCACTGTCTACTTGACAGTGGGCAGTTCAAACATGAATTTTGTGGTGTTTTTACGTCGCACTCCAAAAATATGATTTATTTATTGTAAATTTACCATAGATAAACTTTCTTCTTAAACTATGTACTAATTATAATCATAAAACAAGTAAAGTAAATCTGTTTAGAATATGCTACAGGAGATATTTAAAGGAGGAAATTATATGGCAAGTATTGGAATAAAATTAGATCCATCAAAAATGAACAATCCAGACTTAGATTTAAGATATGTAATACCAGATAAAATTGAAGAGGCAACAAAAGGAGCAGTAAAAGATGATGGATATGACTATTCATCTGATGGAACAAATTCTATTATTATTTTTCTAAATTGTGAAAATCCTAAAAAATATGTAAATGAGGTTTTACATATTTTAAAAAATGAAGATTTTTTGGACAATATATAATTTTTATAAGGAAGATGATAAACTTCAAATTGGAGTTGAACTAAGTTTTA
>CAZKOJ010000037.1:0-10257 GCA_964554365.1 uncultured Clostridium sp.
ATAAAAAACGCTGACGCGTTAGCATATTTTTTTATGCTAATGCGACAGCCCCTTTGTTATTGTATAATATTAACACCATTGTTAAACAGGTCCTAAATTTTGAACTTATCTACTTCTGTAAGCATTTCTCTAGTCATATTGCTAAGTATTTCTGATGATATTTTTGATTGTTGAGCAAGTTTTCTTATTTCATCTGCCACTACTGAAAATCCTCGTCTCGATTCTCCTTCTCTAGCTGCTTCAATAGCAGCATTTAATGCTATGAAGCTAACTTTTTTTCTAAAGCTTCAGAAATTATGTCACCTTTTTTTATGAAAATCATGTTTATAGCCATGAATATCAATCCGAAAATAGTTAACATTAATGCGTCTTTTTGCAATATTGAATAGTTTATATTTACTGCAAATAATACTTCCCTTATACCTTCAACGGCATAGGTGAAAGGTAAATATGGATTTATAGTTTGAAAGAAATTAGGTAGTGTTTCTATAGGGAATGTACCTGAGTCTGAGCAAAGCTGCAAAACTAATAGAATAACTGCTAGCCCTTCACCAACTAATCCAAATAAGCTCATAAAACTATGAATTATACTATCAAAGGAAAGAGCCATTATGACTAAGAATGAAAATAGCATAATTGGTTTTGAAGGCTTTATACCAAGTCCTAATACAATCCAACCTAATAATAGTGTTTGTACTATTCCAATTATGGCGTAAGGAATAAACTTTCCAAGTACAAGTTGCACATTATTCATTTCTTCATATCCATTACTTTTAATTTTTATAATTAGGAACATGAAAACTGCACCTAACCATATTGATATTGGTAAGAAATAAGGAGCAAGTCCAGAACCATAGTTATTTATAGGATTTATGTTGTTTTCATCAACTTTTACTGGATCTCCAATGAAATTACCAAGTTCTTTGCTTGGAGTCTTAACATTATTATCAACTTTCTTTAAACCATCATTTAAACTAGTATCTAATTCTTTTGTACCATTTTTTAAGTCGTTAATACCTGAACTTAATTTAGTTGAACCATTGGCTAGCTTATTAACACCATCTGCTAGAGTAGGCACATTTCCATTTAATCCCCCAAGACCGTTATTTAATTTACCTGAACCATCATATAATTGTTTTGATGCATCTTGTAATGATGGCATATTATTGTTTAATTTACCCAAACCACTAGCCAATTGTGATGAACCTTGTGATAGAGTAGTTACTCCAATTGCAAGCTGATTTACCCCATCTACATATTGATTAACAGCTGCTTGGTATGGTTGAATTCCCTCAGTCTTGAAATTGTTAAGTCCAGCAGAGAACATTCCTGCTGCTGAATTTTGGCTACTTATATCAAGCTGATTAGATAAACCAGAGCTTCCTTGAACTAGTTGATTCATTCCAGATTGTAATGCTTGAATATTTTTCTCGTTGTCAGGATTAGAAGTTTGCTGAGAGATATTTTGTAATGTACCTAAAAAAGCTTGCATATTTGGGTCTGTCATTGCCTCAGGATGAGCTCCTAGGTATGCTTGAAGTTGTTTTTGAGCTTCATTCATTGCCATTTGATTTTGTTCCAATGAACTAACTAAAGTATTTACTCCAACTTCAGCTTGTTTAGCTCCAGCATTTAAAGTATCTGCTCCAGATTTTAATCCATTTGTCATTTGTATATATCCAGACATTAGTTTATTATCATAGTTCTCAGTTAAAGTATCAGAACCATTTTTTAAGTCATCTGAGTTATCTGTAAGTTGCTTAACTCCATCTTCCAAAGTATATATACCATTATTTAAATCCTTAGCTCCAGAAGTTAACTTATTTGTACCACTTGATAACTCTGGGATTTTAGTATTTAACTGACCCAATCCAGTATTTAATTGATTTGAACCATTAACTAATGAGTTAACTCCAGCTTGTAATTTTGGCACCTCTTGATTCATCTGATTTAAACCATGAGTAAGCTGAACACTTCCAGTAGATAATTTATTAGTACCATCATATAGTTTATCAGTTCCACCTGCAGCATCTTTAAGACCATCTCTTAGTTCATATATGCTATCAAAAGCAATTTCACCGTATTCTCCAGATATGCTCTTTTTAACCTGATTTAAAACTTCATTTTTTATAGCATCTGATATTTTAGTTCCAATATAATTTTTCTTGTTGTTGGAAATAAAAATTATCTTAGGAGCTTCTGCTTTACCATCTTTTGCACTTGCGATCTTTTTTGAAAAATCCTCAGGAATTTGAATTTCTGAGAAGTACTTATCCTCTTTTAATCCTTTAGCTGCGTCTTCTTCAGAAACAAATTTAAAACCAATGTCTTTCTTATCCCGTAGATTTTTAACTATATCAGTACCATAGTTCTGTTCTTTTCCATCAAGGGTGGCACCTGCATCCTTGTTAACTACAGCAATATTATAATTTTTTAAATTACCATAGGGATCCCAGTAAGCCTTTAAATAAAATACAGTATATAGCAACGGAATAATTATAACTGCGGCTATAGCTGTTAACTTCATCTTATTTTGACTTATTGATTTTAATTCGTTTTTAGGAATTTGAAATAAATTCATAGTGTAAAAGTCTCCTTTGCTTAATATATAAACTGACTAGTCAGTGTAATAAAGTTATACAATAATTTAATATAAGTTACAAGTAGAATTATGTGGTTACTATGTATAAATAAGACTTAAATGTATAACAATATAGGAGAACCTGTAGGCATTGGAACATTGATAACAGCAGGTACCATAGGGTTTTCAATACAATTTGCTTTTCAAATTGGAAGATATAATTCTGAGAATGTAAATCATATGGATTTGTTAGATTTATATAGAAATTTTGTAGGCGATAACTTAGAGGTAGCTAAAAGCGAAGAGTAAATAAATCATTGCATTTGCAAATATTTCCATTTATAATTATAAACATACTACAGTATTAAAAGGGTGGGGTATAAATGGAATTAAGAAATAGGCGACAAAGGCGTAATAAAAAGAGAAAAAAGAAAGAAAAAATTCAAATACTTTTAATTATGCTAATGACCAGTAGTATAATTCTAGTATCTGCAATTGTATTAAAAGGATTTTTAAAGAACATTGGAATGAGTTGGTAATATTGTATTCTAATAAGCTATCTTACACAATTATAGATAGCTTATTACCATGTTGTCACCATAATATACTTTAAATCATATACTTTAAATCATAAATTTTAATAGATTGGAACACTAACTTGTAATTAAATATATTTAATATTTATTCCTTTTGAACCAAAAATGCTGCCGAAAATAGGTAGTTTTATTTTTTGATATATTAATATATCTTCATCTAATTCTAATGTTTTTTCTATAAAGACCTTTATTCCATCATATTCATAGCATATATAATTTTTATTTTCATCAAAGTTTTTTAAAACCTCAATCCACAGGCTCTTAACATTCACATCACAACATCCACCAGATGCAGAAATAGTTTTTACAATGAAGTTACCCTGTTTATTTTTAGCAAATTCTAGAGCTTTTTTTTCAATAGTTAACATAAAATCACCTCCATACCCATATGGGGTATAAATTGATTTTAGTATATAATCCTTAACTTGTCAATATATGCATATCATGAATTTAAATTGTTATCATACTTTTGCAATTCTAAAATTCAGATAGAGTAACAAAAATTTCCATTTAAATTAAAATCTTGCTTCAATAAATTTAAAAATAACAGATTTAAACTATTTACATAGACAAGCATATAATATATACTAGTGTATATACACTAGTATATTTGGAGGTGCAAAATGAAAAATGTAAAGAAACTTACTTATGCAGGTCTTTTAACTGCGTTAGCGATTGTAATTCCATTAGCCTTTGGGTTCTTAAAGGTTCAAATAGGTCCATTTAGTGCTACATTGGCATCACATGTGCCATTATTTATATCTATGCTTTTAGGCCCTTTTGCAGCGATTATGGTGGGTGCAGGATCTGCTTTAGGATTTTTAATATCAGCACCAGCGGTAGTAGCTGCAAGAGCATTTATGCATACTTTTGTGGGTTTAGTAGGTGCCTTGCTTTTGAAAAAGGGAGTATCCTTTAGTAAGGTGGTAGCAATAACTGCACCTATACACGCAGTTTTAGAAGCTATAGCCGTAATACCATTTGGATTTACTATGTATAAAGTACTTGTGGTAGTAGGAGTAGGATCATTCTTACACCATATAGTAGATGGAGTTATTGCTTTTGCACTAGTTAAAGCTTTAGCAAAGAGCTTAAGAATGGATTTAACAAAAGCAACACTTTAGGCACCATATGTCTAATAGATAAAAATAGTATTTTAGTAAATATACTTAAGACCCTCCTAAGCGT
This sequence comes from uncultured Clostridium sp., assembly GCA_964554365.1. Classification (GTDB taxonomy): domain Bacteria; phylum Bacillota; class Clostridia; order Clostridiales; family Clostridiaceae; genus Clostridium_AM. Next base: position 4,366 of record CAZKOJ010000037.1, read on the forward strand.
GGGTCTATTTTGTTTTATATTTAGTAAAGGATAAGGTACTTGACATATTCTACCTTTAAATATAAAATTAAAATTTGTATATATATTTGGAGGTGATTTTATGGCCTTAAACCATGAAGAAATGATATTAGAAAAAAACAACCTACAACAAATAGAAAAATGGATTGATAATGAGAAGGTAAAAATTCAAGAAGATGATGAAGGATTAAAAAATAAAATAGATGATCTTAGAAAGCAATCTAAGGGTAAATATAATGAAGAGTTAGAAACAAAAGAAAAGCTTTATGAAATAACTCATAAAAATTTGGAAAAATATAATGAGGCTAAAAGTCAGCCTTACTTTGGCAAAATAGATTTTAGAGAATATAGACATGAAAAAGAAAGCTTTTATATAGGTAAATTCGCACTTTCAGATATGACAACAGGTGATGAGAAAGTTATAGATTGGAGAGCTCCTATAGCGGATTTATATTACAGTGGCACATATGGGGAAGTTTTCTATAGAGCTCCTATAGGTATAGTTAATGGAGAATTGAGTCTTAAAAGAAAATTCCTAATTAAGGAAGGTCAACTTGAAAATGCTTTTGATGAAGGTATAAATGAAATAATTTTAAGAGCTTCCGCGGGAGAAGAAAACGCTTTAATAGATGAATATTTAAGAATAAATCTAGAACAAAGTGTAAGTAGTAAATTAAAAGATGTAGTAGCCACTATACAAAAGGAACAGAATAATATTATAAGAGCTGAGAAGAATTCAACTCTTATAGTTCAGGGGTCTGCTGGTTCAGGAAAAACTACAATAGCACTTCATAGATTAGCTTATTTGGTATATAAGTATAAAGAAAAATTTACTGGAGATGATATTTTAGTTGTAGCTCCTAATAAATTATTTTTGGATTATATATCAGAGGTATTGCCGGATCTTGGCATAAAGGATGTTAACCAAAGCACATTTGAGGAAATATGCTGCGAAATATTAGGTATTAAAGGCAAAATAATTACAAAAGATAAAAAACTTTCGGATATTTTAGAAGGTAAAAATGATGAAAACTTAAAATATGTAACTAATAGCAGTAAGTTAAAGGGGACTATTGGATATAAATCTTTACTAGATAGATATGTAAGAACTATGGAATTAAAGGATTTAAATGTGGAAGACATAAAGGTTGAAAATCACATTCTTTTTGAAAAAGAGGAAATTCAAAGACTATATTCAAAAGATATGGCTCACTTGTCTTTAAACAAAAGGAAAGATGAAATTAAAAGATATTTTAAGTTAAAGATAGATGAAAAAATAAATAACATGTTAGACAAAATAAATTTTACTTATGAATATATGATAGCAAGAATAAAAAAAACTATGGAAGATGGAGTAGAGAGAAGAAAAAAGCTTATAGAATTATATGATGAAAGAGATAATAAAAAATCACAAATGAAAAGCGCAGCAAAAAAAACTTTTGATAACTATTTCAATGAATGGAAAGAGGGTAACACTGAAAAAATTTATTTGGACTTATTTAATAATGAAGAAGTTTTTAAGCAGGTTACGGGTGAAAAAATACCTGAAAGTCTAGCTGCATATATAAAGAATGAATTAAATTACAATTTTAATAATGGTATAGTTGATAGTGATGATTTGGCAGCTATGGTATATTTAAAATTTAGAATAGAAGGAATTGTAGAAAAGCATAAGTATAAACACATAGTTATAGATGAAGCACAGGATTATAGCATGTTTCAAATAGTTGTTCTTAATGAAATGACATCTAATAACTCTTTAACTATAGTTGGGGATATAGGACAGGGAATATACTATTACAAGGGTATAGATAGTTGGGAAAATCTAATTGAAAAAGTGTTTAAAAATCAACATACTTACGTACAACTTACTCAGAGTTATCGTTCTACAGTAGAAATAATAGAATTTGCAAATAAGGTGCTTAATAAACAGAAAAATAAGTTAAAACCAGCCATGCCTGTGTTAAGACATGGAAAAGAACCAGAAGTTATAGAATTTAAAAATAATAGAGATTTTGGTGAAAAATTAGATTTAATTGTTAAACAGGTAGAAAGTCTTAATAAGAAAAGTATAGCTGTTATAGGAAGAACTTATGATGAATGTAGAAAAATAAAAGAGTATTTAAAAAAGTATAGTAATTATAAATGGGATATTATTAAAGAAACGGATAAAAACTTAAAATTAGAGAAAATAATAATACCATCATACATGACTAAAGGATTAGAATTTGATTGTAGTGTAATATACAATTGCAATAAAGAGAACTATAAAGATAATGAAATAGATAAAAAAATATTATATGTAGCATTGACTAGGGCACTACATCTTGAATATATTTTTTACTCAGAAGAAAAGTCTTCAATTATTCAGTGAAAAAAAATATTAAATAATAATCGTTAGTGGTATTTAAAATATTTTCATTTTGTGTTAAAATAGGAAATGATAAACGGTGCTTAGTTTAGGTGGACTCTATATTCCATGTAAACTTTAGGTGCATGTACCTATAGGTTTGTAGCTTTTAAAATTTCATTTTTAAATTACATAGCATTACAGCTACTAGTCATGGGACAAAATTTACTGTTAATAAACTAAACAATTTAGGAGGTATATTATGAGTACTGTAAAACTAAAAGACAACATTTATTGGATTGGAGTAGAAAATCCTGAACTTAGAGTTTTCGATATAATAATGGAAACCAAAAAAGGAACTACCTATAATTCCTATTTAATTGATGATGAAAAGGTAGCTATAGTAGATAGTGTAAAGAATGGTTATTTTGATGAATTTCATTCAAATATAAAAAGTATAATTGGGGATAGAGAAGTTGATTATATAATTGTTCAACATACAGAACTAGATCATAGCGGATCATTGGTAGATTTAATAAAAGCTTATCCAGAAGCAACGGTTATAGGTTCTAGAGCGGCATTAATATACATTAAAGATATAATTAATATGGAGTTTAAAAGTGAAGTTGCACCTCAAGAATTGAGCCTTGGAAAAACTAAATTGAAGTTTATACAGGCGCCAAATCTACATTGGCCTGATACAATGTTTACTTATGCTGAAAACCAAAATCTATTATTTACATGTGATTTTCTTGGATGTCATTATTGCCCTGATAACTGTGTAACTGATAATTGTTCAGGAGATTATTTTGACGAAATGAAATATTATTTCGATGTAATAATGGGACCATTTAAAAAATTTGTATTAATGGGTCTTGATAAGATTAAAGATTTGAAGATAGATGTAGTAGCACCTAGTCACGGACCTGTACATGTAGCTGATATAGAAAAATATATTGAACTTTACAGGGAATGGGCACAAATAGAAAGTGCAAATGAAAAAAATGTACAAATATTTTATGTGTCTGCCTATGGAAATACAGAAAAAGTTGCTAAACATATAGCTGAGAAGATAAACCTTAAGGGAGTTAAGGCAGAAGCTCATGAAATAGGATCTATGAATATAAATGATATAGTAGGTCTTATAGAAAAATCTAATGGAATATTAATGGGCTCACCAACTATAAATCAGGATGCTGTTAAACCGGTATGGGACGTATTATCATTAGTATGTGCAATTACTAATAGAGGTAAAGCTGCTGGTGCATTTGGTTCTTATGGATGGAGTGGAGAAGGTGTTCCAATGATGACTGCAAGATTAAAATCCTTAAAGTTTAATGTTGTAGAAGAGGGCCTTAAATTTAAATTTGTTCCAAGTGAAGAAGATTTAAAAAATGTTGACGAATTTGTAGAGAAATTTATGGGGATTTTAAAATAAAATAAAAATAAAAAAAACTGCATTGCAGTTTTTTTTATTTTATATATTTAAATGTCCAGTTTAAAAGTTCTATACACATATCAGCAGTCGAGTCATCTTTGTCTAGAAGTGGATTTAGTTCTACAAAATCCATGGATTTTACAAGGTTAGTTTCCATTAAATATTTTAAAAGATATTTAGCTTGTTCTAAATCCATACCATCTTTTACAGGAGTACCTGTACCAGGCACTAAAGCAGAGTCAAGACAATCTATATCGAAACTTAAATGGATTGACTGGATACCATTATTTTTAATCTTTGAATGTACTTCTTCTAAGATTTTTTCCATACCCATTTTTGATACATCTTCTGTAGAATAGACATTAAGGTTATTACTCTTTATTAGTGCTTTTTCACCTTCATCTAAATCTCTTGCACCTATAATAAATACATTCTCAGGTTTTATTTTCATGCCTTTGTAATACAAATCTGTAAGTTCATTAAAACCTACACCCATAGCAGCAGCTAAAGGCATACCATGCACATTACCGGATATAGTAGTTTCAGGAGTATTTATATCTCCATGAGCATCAACCCAAATAACTGCAAGATTATCATAATATTTGCTAGCACCTGATATACTTCCAAGTCCTAAAGAATGGTCACCTCCAATAATCAAAGGAAAACTGTTAGAAGTAAGAGCACTATAAACTTGATGCGCCAAGTTTTTGTTTACCTCTACTATGGGTTTCAAATATTTCATATTAGGATGAGATTTATATTTTTCTTCTTCTGGTATATTTTCAACGTAAAGATCACCACAATCATATACGGTATGATTATTTTCACTTAAAATGTTTATTAAATTCTTTTCTCTAAGCTTTTTCGGTCCGAGTTCTACTCCTCTTTTATCTGAACCAAAAAATATTGGTACACCTATTATACTAATATTCATTACATTTACCTCCATATATGAATTATCTCGTATGTTACTTGATTATATACCAATGAAAATAAATAAAAAATAGTTTATTAAAAAAATAGTTTATTTCGAATATTATGAAATATTATAAATATTCATTTGCGAAAAAATATACATATTTATATTAATTCAATATGATAAATAGAGAAAGTTCTTAAAATTAAAGTAAATCTAATATGTTTTTTAATTTCAAATTTTTGTTGAAATTATACAGAAAAATTTTGGGAATAAATACGATAAAAGTTTAAAAAATAATAGTGTAATTATACAATAAAATTTTTTGGACAATATATATAATATAGAGGTAAATTTGTATGAAGTCTTACGGATGGAAGCTATTTGATAAATTATTAGTAAAATTATTTTACATGTGGTAAAATAATTACACTGGAATTTATAACTATAATTTTAAAGATGAGGAGATGTTTTTATGAATAAAGAAAAAATAATTGAATGTTTACTAAAAGATGGTTTAAGTGATATAGAAGATTTAAACTGTGAAGAGGCTCTAGCATTGAGGTTTTTCTATGATTTTGACGAAGAAGAGGTAAAAGCTGCTAAAGCTTATGCAAATGATGAGTGTGGAGATGAAGTAGAAGGCGATAAATGGTATTATGAGTATTTCCTTCCTTACTTAAGCGATTTAGCAGTGGATAATGTGGGAGAAACAATAGAAAATGTTATGGGAGAATTAAATATTGATGCACAGTATATGACTTATGAATTAGATAAGGAAAATCATAGCTATGGTGAGTTTGTAGCAGTATTTTATGAAAAGGGAAAAGATATCGAGTTAGACACAATTTTAGATAAATTAGAACAATAATTGTAACTTTATAGGTAGGTGATTTTAGTGAGGACATTAGCATTTATGGCATCGCCACATAAGAATGGTAATACTGCAATTCTTTTGGATAGCTTTTTAAAAGGGGTTTCAGGAGAAGTGGAAGTTATAAATGTATATGAAAGTAATGTGAAACCTTGTATTGATTGTAAATACTGTTACAATCACAAAGAATGTGTATTGAAGGATGATATGATAGATATTTATAAAAAAATAGAAAATAGCAATAATATAATCATAGCTTCTCCAGTATATTTTTCATTTGTACCTGCACCTTTAAA
>CAZKOJ010000037.1:10267-29236 GCA_964554365.1 uncultured Clostridium sp.
AAGTAGGCTGGAGTGGAAAATTTATAAGAAAAGATTTTGCACAAATTTCAAAAAAGAAAACAGGAATTCTTATTATGACAGCAGGGTCTAATATGGAAAATGTTTTTGAACCCACAGAATATGCCATGAAGCAATTTTTTTCTGTTACTGGATCAGAACTTGTGCATAAGATATATGCCATAAATACTGATAAAGTGCTAGTTGAAAATAACGAAGAAATTAAAAATAAGGCTTTCCAAGCAGGAGAGAGCATTTCTTAATTTAGGCACCTTCAAAAAATAACAAGTCATTCTGCCAGTATATTTGACTTGTTATTTTCTTTCATGTGCCTTAAAAAATAAGGCCTACAGAATCTAATTCTGTAGGCTTGTACTATATAACTGTAGATAATTAAAACTATTAAAATTAAATTAGAGTTTTAATAACTTTTACAGATAAATTTAGTTAATTTTTTGGCGCTTTTGATATTCTAAGATAAGCTTGTCTAATTTTTGACTACATTCAACTACATCCTTGTTTGTAAGTTCTTTACAAGATAATAATATATACAGTGTTTCCTTTAAGTCGTCAATTTCCATGTCTAAAATTTTCAAATAACCGTTCATTCTCATAACCCCATAACCCCATAACATTTAATATAATAAGTTAAGTTTTCTAGCACTCTTATATTCTAGCAGATTATTTATAATTACGCAGATGTTTTATTAGTCAAGTATATACATTATATTACAGGAAGAAACATAATTACTGTAGATAAAGTGTGGATTAATGTGTGGAGGAAATGTGGAAAAAGAGAAAAACATGTATGTAGCTGTTGATATAGAATGTTATGTAAAAACATGTAAATAAAGAATGCTGTCTAAAAGTTTTTAGCTTTTATAATAAATTTTTTAGTAAGAATCAAATTTAATAATTATAATATTAAATTTTACAAACATGGTTTATTAAACCAAAAATCATAACTAAATATAGGGGAAATACATATAAATTAAATTAATAAAAGTTTAAAGCTTGTTTTATTCGGCAAATGTGATATAATATTTAACTGTAATAGGTATAAAAAAGCACATAATAATATTAAATAACCTATACTAATTACATTATATTAGAAGAAATGTGTAATACATTTAATAATAATAGCTAATTATATATCCAATATAAAACTGGAGGTAAAATTGTATGTTTAACACAGATATAGCAATGGGACTAGCTAGAGTTACAGAGGCAGCAGCACTTCGCTCTGCAAAACTTATGGGAAGAGGAGATAAAATAGCTGCAGATCAGGCTGCAGTAGATGGTATGGAAAAAGCTTTTACTATGATGCCTGTAAGAGGAACTGTAGTAATAGGAGAAGGAGAACTAGATAATGCACCAATGTTATATATAGGACAGCAGGTAGGTATTGGAAATGAAAATATGCCTGAAATGGATATAGCAGTGGACCCTTTAGATGGTACTGTTTTAATAGCTAAAGGATTACCTAATGCTATTGCAGTAGTTGCTATGGGACCAAAAGGAAGCTTATTTCATGCTCCAGATATGTATATGAAAAAAATAGCTGTAGGACCTGGAGCTAAAGGTGCTATAGATATAAATAAAAGTCCAAAAGAGAATATATTGAATGTAGCAAAAGCACTAAACAAAGATGTAGCTGAACTTACTGTAATTGTTCAAGAAAGAGAAAGACATGATTATATTGTACAAGCAGCTAGAGAAGTAGGGGCTAGAGTTAAACTTTTTGGTGAAGGGGACGTGGCCGCAGTACTTGCTTGTGGATTTGAAAATACTGGTGTAGATATATTTATGGGAACAGGTGGTGCACCAGAAGGAGTTATAGCAGCAGCTGCTATAAAATGTATGGGCGGAGAAATGCAAGCAAAATTAGAGCCGCATACAGAAGAAGAAAGAAAAAGATGTAATACTATGGGCATACAGGATGTAGATAAAACTTTATTTATAGAGGATCTTGTTAAAAATGATGATGTTTATTTTGCAGCTACAGGTATAACTGATTGTGACCTTTTAAGAGGAGTGGTATTCTCTAAAAATGATGGAGCAACAACTCATACTGTAGTTATGAGATCAAAGACAGGTACTGTAAGATTTGTAGAAGCCCATCATGATTTAAAAAGAAGTAGTTTGGTAGTTTAAGGTCTAATTAATAGAAATTAATGAAAAAAGGCTCATTTTCAATATAAAATTGAAAATGAGCTTTTTGTGTGAGATAAAAAATAATTATAGAAAAATGAATAAGTATTTTAAATTATAATAGTTATAAGAATTTTATAATAAAACAGATATAATAAAAATGGATAAATATATAATTTAGTTTTTTTGCAAAGTTGGTGAAAAATTGGTTTCTATAATAATACCTGTATTAAATGAAGAGAAAAATATTGAGAAATTTCTAATGGATTTAAGTTATATAGATGGAAATAAAGAAATTATAGTAGCAGATGGAGGTAGTACTGATAGAACAGTACTAATTGCTTCAAAATTTGCAAAAGTGATTATAGGGAAAAAAGGAAGAGCTGAGCAAATGAATACAGGCGCTAGTAAAGCTAAGGGAAATATTTTATGGTTTTTACATGCAGATTCAGTAGTTCATAAGACTTCTCTTAAGTATATAGAGGAGGCCATAGCTGAGGGTAATGTAGGCGGTGGATTATCCCTTTATTTTTATGATTATAATACCTTATTTATGAAATATATATCAAAAACATCAAACATAAGAGCTGATATATTTGGTATGTATTATGGGGATCAAGGTATATTTGTAAAAAAAGATGTTTTTGAAAATATAGGGGGATATCCACAAATAAAGCTTATGGAAGACATAGAAATTTCATTAAAGTTAAAGAAGATAGGAAATACTAAAATGTTAAAGTGCCCTATTGGAAGTTCTGCTAGAAAGTTTAAAAAAGCAGGGCAGCTTAGGACGCATTTCTTAATGCATAAAATTAGAATTTTATATTTACTAGGAGTGTCGCATAATAAGTTATATAAAATGTACTATAAGGCATATGAAAGAAAATAACAAGTCAAAGCTGCGACGGATATTTTATGTCAGACAAGGAAACAGGTTCCGCTGATAGTTGTTCTATCAAAGGATTCTGCTGACGCAGTATGACACAAAATAGACTAGCAGACTGACTAATTATTTTTTTGAATGTGCCTAAATAAGATGTTAGTTTACAGGAGGCAGAATAAAAATGAATGCGCTTATATTAATGACTAGAGTGCCAGTACCTTATAAGACAAAAACTAGGCTAATGAATATATTTACAGGTGAACAATGTGCGGACATACATAGGTGCTTCTTGTTAGATTTGTTTAGGGTATGTAATAAGTTAAAACATAGTATAGATATATATTTAACTTATACACCAGAAGGGGATTTGCACTTATTTAAGGATATAATTCCAGATTACATAAAGATTTTTCCACAAGAAGGCAAAGATTTAGGTGCTAAAATGAACAATGCTATAAATAGTCTATTACACAAAAACTATGAAAAAGTTATCCTTATAGGTACTGATATACCTGAAATACAACCAGAATACATAGAAAAAGCTTTTACTATATTGGATAAAAAGGATTTGTGTTTTGGGCCTACTATGGATGGTGGTTACTATTTAGTAGGAATGAAGTGCCCTCATGAAGGGATTTTTTGTGAAGATATACACTGGGGGAATAAGTCTGTAATGGAGGGGACCATGGAAAAAGCTAATAAAAAGGGATTTACTGTGGGACTTGCACATAAATGTAGAGATATAGATACTAAAGAAGATATTAAAGAATTTATAAATCATATAAGAATGAAGGATGTCCACTACAAGGTTTTCCCAATAAATACAATAGCATTTATAACAGAGTATTGGAGTGATAGAAATGTTGAGAAAAATATTAGAGGACAGTATATATAAATATTTCAATGAAAAAAACTTAACAAAAGAGTTGAATTTAAAAGATAATTATATAGTAAGTTTTTTGGCTCAGGGAGAGTACAATATAAATTATTTAATAGAAGATAACTATAATAAATATGTATTTAGAGTAAATACAGGAAGTCAATTACAGTTGGAGAATCAAATAATATATGAGTTCAATGCTATAAGACGATTAGAAACAAGTGGAGTAACACCTAAAGTTTATTATGTAGATGATAGTAAAAAAATTATACCTTATGGAATACTTATAATGGAATTTTTAAAGGGCAAACCTTTAGAATACAATAAAGATTTGTTAAAGGCAGCAGATATATTTTCTAGAATTCATTCCATACCATTAAATAATATGGACGAAAAAAATTTTATAGTAGAAGATAGAATTTTTACAGATAGAATAAAAGAAGGAAAACGATTATTGAAGGACTTCATAGTATCGCCTATGGTTAGAAAAGAACATAAAGATTTTTTTCTTAAATTTTTACAATGGGCGGAAGATAACAAATATAAGGAAAAGTATTTTATTGAAAATAGATGGCATGTAATAAATAATACAGAAGTAAATTCTCATAATTTTATTATAGATGATGAAAAAAGCTATCTAATTGATTGGGAAAAACCTGTAATAAGTGACCCATGCCAAGACTTAACTCAGTTTTTAGCAGAAACAACTACTTTGTGGAAGAGTGATTATATGCTAAATAGGGAAGAAAAAGATTGTTTTTTAAACTTATATAATAAAAATGTACAAAATGGTAAGGGTAGTATAAGTGAAAGAGTAGAAATGTATACACCATATCTTTATTTAAGGGCTTTATCATGGTGTGCTTATGCTTGGTTAGAATATCAAAAACCAAACAGAGCTATTAAAAATTCAGATACATTAAAAAAGATAGAACAATATATTGATATTCATTTTATGAAAAAACTTTTAGAAAAATGGATTAAATAAGGAGTGTTATTTATAATCTTATGAATAATAATAAATGCTATATAAAAGATAGTAGTACATTAGATAAAATAAAAAATATAAGCGAAAATTGTACCCAATGTAAATTATGTGTTAAGGAATGTGAAATGCTGAAAGAGTTTTGTAAAACTCCCAAAGAGTTATTTACAGATATTTTAAATGAAAGAACTGTAAACCCCTTAATTCCGTATTCCTGCAATATGTGTGATAGTTGTAAAAATGTTTGTCCTAAGCAATTAGATTTAAGCAGCGGATTTATGGACATAAGAAAGGAACTAGTAGAACAAAATGGGGGAACATCTCCTTTAAAGGGTCATAATGCGGTACATATGCACCAAAGACTTAGCTTTTCAAAATTTTTTAATACTATAATAAAAAAAGACAAGTCTCAGACTATAAAAAGAGTCTTCATGCCTGGCTGCAGTTTATGCTCTTATGATCCAGAACTTGTATTTAAAACATTTAACTATTTAAATGAAAAGTTGCCAGGTACAGCAATGCTTATTGGCTGTTGTGGAAAACCTACATTAGCTCTTGGTGAAGAAAAAATGTTTAAAAAAAGGTATTCTAAGCTGCAGGAAGTAATTGATAGTGCAGGAGTAGTAGAAATTATAACTGCATGTCAATCTTGTTTCTTAACTGTTTCAAAAAATAGCCCCAAGCAGCAGGTTAAATCTTTATGGAATGTGTTTGAAGAAATAGGTATTCCAAAGGAAGCTGAAAATATAGGAGAAAACAGCAATTTGATTTTCTCAATACATGATTCATGTCCTACTAGATACAGATCAGATATACATGATTCTGTAAGGGGGATTATGAAAAAGTTATCATATGAAGTAAAAGAACTAGCTCATTGTAGAGAAAATACAAAATGTTGTGGTACGGGGGGAATGGTTTTACCAGCAAACCCAAAGCTTTCATTAAAAATTATGAAAACTACTGCAGAAGAGGTAAAATCAGATTTAGTAGTAACTTACTGTGCAAGTTGTAGAGAATCTATGATGAAGGGAGGTAAAAAAGCGCTTCATATTTTAGATTTAATATTTGGCAATACTTTTACAAATACCAACTCTATACCTTATGAAAAAAGTGCTATAAGTAGTTGGAGCAATAGATTGAAAATTAAAATAAGGGGGATGCAATAGTGCTTAAAATCAAAAAAAATACTGTGAAAATATTATTAGTCTTAATAATTGCAATATGTGTTTTTGCATGTTTTAAATGTGGTGTTTTTAAAAATTGTGATGCAGGAAGCATAAAAGCATACATTAATTCTTTTGGAATGCTTTCCCCAGTAGTTTATATAATAATGTTCACATTAGTGCCTTTAACTCTGTTTCCTGATGCGGTACTTGCTGTATCTGGAGGTATGGCCTTCGGGGTATTTTATGGTACTGTATATACTATAATTGGTGCAATATTTGGAGCTGCCCTATCTTTTTATATAGCTAGATTTTTAGGAAGAGGGGTAGTAGATAAATTAGTTGCTGGAAAAGGAAAATGGTTTGAAGATGGTGTGGAAAAAAGAGGTTTTTTTATAATATTTACTTTGAGATTAATACCTTTAGTACCCTTTGATATTATAAGCTATGGAGCTGGACTATCAAAAATAAGATTTAAAGATTTTTTATTTGCTACTATGATTGGCATTATACCAGGTGTTTTTGTGTTTACTAACCTTGGAGATAAGTCTTTAGAACTTAATTCACCTCACTTTATAATGGCTATTGGTTTGTTAGTTTTGTTACTCATAGTATCTTATATTATGAAGAAAAAAATATCGCTGAAAAAACTACAAAAAAATATTATTGAAAAAGGGGATTAAGCAAGTGAAGTTAAAAAGGAATACTTTATACAAAATAGGAGCACTGATATTAGTAGTGGGGGCTTATTTTCTTATACCAGGATTTAAGCACACTATAAATAAAATAACCTTAATGCTTTCAAAGTTAGACATAGGTGAAGTTAAAAATTATATAAAATCATTTGGTGTGTGGGCACCAGCAGTTTCCATGTTACTTATGATGTTTCAATCTATAGCAGCACCACTGCCAGCCTTTGTTATAACCTTTGCTAATGCTTGGGTATTTGGCTGGGCATGGGGAGCGGTTATATCTTGGACTGGAGCTATGCTAGGAGCAATTATGTGCTTTTACATAACTAAAATTTACGGAAGACCTGCTGCAGAAAAATTTGTAGGTAAAAAACCTTTGGATATGACAGATAAGTTTTTTGATAAATATGGAGAATATGCTATTCTTATAGCAAGACTTTTGCCATTTGTATCTTTTGATGCTATAAGTTATGCTGCAGGGCTCACAGGAATGTCTTTCTGGTCTTTCTTCTGGTCTACAGGATTAGGACAACTCCCAGCAACTATAGTTTATTCAATTTTAGGGCAAAATATAGATAAAGCTTCTAAACTGGGACTTTGGGCAGTATGTGGAGTGGCTGCACTTATAGCATTTGCTTTCGCTGCAAAAAAATACGTTATGGAAAAGAAAAAAAGAAATGAAAAAAACCTGGAAGATGAAAGTAGTTAAATGTAGGACAAGTTATAAAAAGCAGTGAATTACAAGGAGATGTTTATGACACTTGTGGTTAACTGCTTTTTAAGAATTTAATGTTTAGGTAATTAAATAATTTACTTTAGGGTCGAAGACAAAATCCACCTGAAGCCAAGAAATCTATTTATAAGTTACATAAACTCTAGTATAATATAACTTATAAAGATGTAAATAGGCAGGAGTGAAAATAATGAAAATGGATGAAGTAATAGAAAAGATAAATTTTTTATACAAAAAGAGTCAAAATGAAGGACTTACAGAAGAAGAAAAAGTTCAACAGAAAGAATTAAGACAAAAATACATTGATTCTGTAAAAAGAAATTTTAGATCACAGTTAGATGGTATAAAAAGGGTTCCATCTAATGATGAATTGAATTGAGAGGAGCTAATATAGCAAGATGGCAGTAACAGTTATGGACCTTATAAAGGATTTAGATTTGGGCGTAATAAATGAAGGTGAAAAAATAAATAAAATAAATGTAAGTGATATAAATAGACCAGGACTACAATTTGGAGGATTTTATAATTATTATGCTAATGAAAGAGTGCAAATTGTAGGAAAGGCTGAGTGGAGCTTTTTGGATGCTATGCAGCCGGAACTAAGGAGAAAAAGATTAAAAAAATATTTTGAGTTCGACAATCCATGTACTATAATAACAAGAGAATTAGAACCTCACAAAGAGTTTATGGATAGTGCCATAGAAAATAAACGATGGATTTTAAGGACAGATAGTATTTCTACAAGATTCATAAGTAAAATTATGAATTATCTAGATGATAGATTAGCACCAGAAACTAGACTTCATGGTGTACTTGTGGATGTATATGGTATAGGGATTCTTATAACAGGAGAAAGTGGTATAGGTAAAAGTGAAACTGCTCTTGAAATTATTAAAAGAGGACATAGATTAGTAGCTGATGATGCAGTAGATATTAAAGAAATAGATGGAGTTCTTTATGGAACATCACCTTATATAACTTCTGGAATGATTGAAGTAAGGGGGATGGGCATAATCGATATACCAGCTCTTTATGGATTGAGTTCAGTATTAAAGACAAAAACAATTAATCTTGTAGTATATATTGAACAATGGAAAGAAGATGAGAACTACGATAGGTTAGGTATTGATAAAGAATATATGAATATATTAAACGTACCTGTAAGAAAATTAACAATTCCTGTTAGACCTGGTAGAAACTTAGCGGTAATAATTGAGGCAGCTGCAGCAAATTTTAGATATAGCTTTATTTGTAATACTACTCCTGTGGATATAATAGATCAGAGAATAAAGGAAGAATCTGAAAGAAGGGAATTAAATGGAGAGTAAAAAAAGCATAAGAAAGATAGTAAAAGAAAAGAAAGATATTTTAACTGAAGATCAAAGACAAAAATTGGATAATATGATATTTAATAATGTGACAACTAGTGATGAATACAAAAATTCCAATGTAGTATTTATATTTGTAAGCTACAATAATGAAGTTGATACACATAAAATTATAAAACAAGCCTTAAAAGACGGAAAAATACTATGCGTACCTAAAGTAATATCAAAAGAAGAAGGTATGATTATAGTAAGAATAAAACAGTTTGAAGACTTACAAGCAGGGGCTTATGGTATTTTAGAACCTAAAAATGATGAATTAAGGATAGCTGAAGATGAAATAGATATATCATACCTTCCAGGGCTTGCATTTGATAAAAAAGGTGGAAGAGTCGGTTATGGTGGAGGGTTTTATGATAGATTTTTAAGGAAAACACGAGAGAATTCAAAAAAAATAGGATTAGCATATGGATTTCAAATCTTCCATGAAGTACCTATGGAAGAACATGATGTTTTTATAGATGGAATAATTACAGATTAAACTACGTACAATAATAAAAAACTCGTTAATAGTTTTTTTATTTATTAAATTTCAGGGTAAGTTTCTGACAATAATATATTGAGTACTTATTTACATATTTAAAGGGAGTACTTGTTTATATATTTAAAAAGAAAAGGTGACCTTAATAGAAAAGTAAAATTTAGAAATTAGAGGGGGAGAGTTTAATCATGAATAAGGAGTTAACAAAAAAATACGAGTATGCTTGGGATAAATACTCAAAAGAAGATTTAAAAAATGTATTTAGTTTATCAGATAGGTATAAAAATTTTATATCCAAGTGCAAAACAGAAAGAGAATGTGTAGAAGAATTTATAGTCATGGCAGAGGCAGCTGGATTTAAGAATTTGGAGAAGGTTATAAAGGAAAATGGAACTTTAAAAGCTGGCGATAGAGTTTATGCAAATAATAAAGGTAAAGCTTTAGCTATGTTTATTATAGGAAGCAAGAGTTTTGAAGAAGGACTGAAAATATTAGGTGCTCATGTTGATTCCCCAAGACTGGATTTAAAACAAAACCCATTATATGAAGATACAGATATGGCTTTGTTTAAAACTCATTACTACGGAGGAATAAAAAAATATCAGTGGGTAACAATTCCTTTAGCAATACATGGTGTTATTATAAAAAAAGATGGCACAAAAGTAAATGTAGTAATAGGAGAAGATGAAAATGATCCTGTAATAGGAATTTCAGATCTTTTAATACATTTATCAGCTGACCAAATGGAAAAAAAGGCAAATAAGATAGTTGAAGGTGAAGACTTAAATGTATTAATTGGAACTATGCCAATTGATGATAAAGATGCAAAAGACAGAGTAAGACAAAATATATTAAAACTATTAAATGAAAAATATGATATAGTTGAAGAAGATTTTGTTTCTTCAGAGCTTGAAATAGTTCCATCAGGAAAAGCAAGGGATTATGGCTTAGACAGAAGTATGATTATGGCTTATGGTCATGATGATAGAGTATGTTCATATACTTCTTTTGAAGCTATGCTTAAAATAGAAAAAATTGATAAGACTTGTATAGGTCTTTTTGTAGATAAAGAAGAAATAGGAAGTGTAGGAGCTACTGGTATGCAATCAAGATTTTTTGAAAATATAGTAGCTGAAGTTATGAATCTTTGCGGAGATTATAATGAATTAAAATTAAGAAGAACTCTTACAAATTCTAAAATGCTATCCTCTGATGTAAGTGCTGCTTTTGATCCAAATTATCCGTCTGTTATGGAGAAGAAAAATGCTGCTTACTTTGGAAAAGGAATAGTATTTAATAAGTATACTGGAGCAAGAGGAAAATCAGGATGTAATGATGCCAATCCAGAATATATAGCTGAAATAAGGGCTGTAATGGAAAAACATAATGTTTCATGGCAGACTTCAGAGCTTGGTAAAGTTGATCAAGGAGGCGGTGGAACTATAGCCTATATATTAGCGAAATACAATATGCAGGTTATAGACTGTGGTGTGGCCCTTCACAGCATGCATGCACCATGGGAAGTGGCAAGTAAGGCAGATATATATGAAACTATGAGAGGATACCATGCATTTTTATTAGAAGTATAGCAAACCCCTCATAGAAGATTGAGGAGTTTTGAAATCGTAAAAGGTCTTAAATAAAACAATGATTACAATATAGAAGAAGTCATGTATTTCCCTGAATTAAAGATTTAGGAGGGGAATTGCACGGCTTCTTTGTGGTTAAGAAAAACTACTAAAGATTTAATGGAAGATTTTTTACTATAAGTGTAGGTAAAAAATTGTAACGGAATTCCTTCTTGGTAAGTAAAATAAATTAAGGAGGGATTTTTATGAATGGTAGATTTAAAAATTATGGTTTATGGGTTTCTATAGCAGCATTTATACCTTTATTTTTAAAAGGTATTGGATTAGATGTTCTGCCAGCAAATTACGGTGATTTAGTAAACTCATTACTTGGAATACTCGTAATGGCAGGAATTTTGAGCAATCCTGAAACAGAAAATAAAGGATATTTAGATGATAAAAAAGATACGCAAAATAAAGATAACTAATAATGCGAATTTTCAATCGCCTAAGTTTTTCTACACAATATAGTACAAACTAGGGCAATTGAAAATTTCGCTTTCAACATACTTAATATACTTATACTTTTTTTAGTAAGTTCAAAAATATATCTATATTTTTTTCGTCTAAGAAAACTTCTCCTACCTTTGACGCATGTTTTGAATCATCCTTAGTAATACCATGAAAATCAGAACCAGCAGTAATTATTTTATTATGTTTTTTTGCTAGTAACTTAAAGCTCTGTGTATCCTCATAGGTATTCATACCATAAATAGCTTCTATGCCATGAAAAGGTAGTGTTAAAAGTTCATTAAGATCTATGTTTCTTATTAAAATAGGGTGGGCAAGTACCACTAATGCATTATGATCTTGTAACAAGTTTATACCTTCTTCAGTACTAATTTTTTTATTTGGTACGTAAGCAAGGCTATTTTCACCTATAAAATTTTTAAAAATATAATCCCACTTATAATTATAGCCAGCATCTACTATAGCCTTAGCAATATGAGGTCTTGCCACAATGCCTTTGGCACACTCAATTACTTTTTCATAATTCAATTTTATGTTATAGAACTTATCTAAGTTTTCTACTATTTTCTTAGCCCTATAAACTCTATACTCATCCATATCTTTCAAATAATTTTTAAGCTCATATCCTATGTACTCCGCGCTTTTAAAGTACCCTAGAATATGAACATTTTCGTTATTATATAAGGTAGAAAGTTCCACACCTGGAACTACTTTAATGTTTAGTTTTTCACCCTCTAGTACAGCTTCATTAATTCCACATATAGTATCATGGTCTGTAACAGAGATTATATCTACAGCTTCTTTTTTAGCCATATTAACTAACTCAGTAGGAGACAGTCTGCCATCAGAAGCTGTAGTGTGTAAATGAAAATCTCCTTTTTTATACAATTAAATCACCTACTTGTTTAAATTTTATGCATACATTATTATAGACCTTTAATGAGGTTTTTTGCAAAGATTTCTGAATTTAAATCTATATTTTGGGCTTTAAATATAGATTTAGGATCATTGGCAGTTTCAGTAATTATAGCATAGGGTGGTAACCTAAAACCCTTATTTATATTTAATGCGCCTATAAGCTGTTTAGCTACAGAATCACTGCCAGAATTTCCAGATACCACTATACCAAACATGGATTTATTATAAAAGCTCATTTTATTATATAATACAGTAATTCTATTTATGGTTGCAGTTAAATTAGCAGCGATAGCATCATTATAATTAGGACAAAGCCACACTACACCATCAGCTTCTTCTATAGCAGGAAGCACGTTATCTACCATGAAGCCTCCATAAAAGCATCTGTTTTGCTTAGCATAATGCAAGCATAGTTTATAGGCGCATCCTTTACAATCCAATATTTTGCCATTTTCAATTTGTATTTCTTTTATTTTAAGATGTTTTAAATGTTTAGAAATCATATGCCATAACTCTAGAGTATTGGAAAATTTGTGTGGTGAAGAATATTAAACCGTAATTTTTTTCTCCTTTTCCATTGATAATAATGTATTTTTATAATCTAAAAGCCTTCTACCAAGTTTATAACATAAATCAAGGCATATTTCTTCTAAGGAGTTATTAAGGGTTTTTTGCCAAGTTAAAAAATTTTTCAAACTGCCTGTACATTCAATAATTGGGTGACCTAAAAAATTGCAGCCCATATTGTTTGCCATAAATATAATATCTTGAGCAGCCCTTTTAGTTCCTAGCTCTGTACTACTGTGAACAAGTACCATAGCAGTAGAATTTTCTAATGCATTTTTATCATTATGATTCAATTCAAGTAAAAAATTAAGCATAAATAAATCAAAACCAGTAAAATCAAGTTCAAGTATAAATAGCAACTTTTTATTTTTAAAATCTGTATGCTCACTACAATTGGTTATATACTCAACAGAAGTAAAATTTTTGCAAAAACTTTGACACATATCCTCAAGTGAGTTTGAAATATTAACATTTGGTGATACAACATATAAGGATTCCATGCACTACCCCCCCATAATTAATATGAATCTTTAAGCAATTATATGTGGAACGAAAGCAATCTATTATAAGTTTTTTCAATTTTATTAAAAAGTACATCTTCCATATCAGTATAAGTTTCAAGTTCTATACCTGAAGGTAATAATCTGTTCCTGCATCCCATAAAGGCACCTCCTATAAAAGTGGCACTGTAGTGCCATTCTCCTTTGATGGTGGCAATAATTGAAAGTGTACCAGATGATAGAGCAGGAGCTATATAAGGTTTAAAACCTGAAGACCGTACATCTAAATTAGCTCTTATTGTTTTTTCAGTTAGATATGATGAAATTTTTTCATTAAAATGAATTATACTGTCTGCAATAATAAGATCTTCACCGTGAGGACCAAAAGCCCTGCCTTCTTTTAAGTATTGAATGCAATCTTTCCTTTGTGAAGCGTAGTAAGAAGCTCTAGCATTCATAACTCCAAGACCATATCCTCTAACTTGTTCAGGAATAAGACCTTCATTTAAAACTGATTTACAAAGAAAATCTACAGGGTCTGATACTACAGCAAATATACCCTTAAAGTTATTTTCTTTAGCCATTTTTCCATAATACTGTACTATTTTAGAATTGCCTTGAAATTGAACCAAACGTACATCAGAAGCTTCTTTTCCAACTTCAGGAACTCCAACTGAAACACAAAAAACAAACATATTACATTCAAATAAGTTCTCTTCTTTTATAGGAACTATAGGAGGATAACACTGGTCTAAGTTAGGAGATAATATTTGATTACACTCATACTCCCATCTTTTTATTTTGTTTTCATCTTTATCATATATGTTTATTTGAGATATACAATCACCACCAAGTAGCCTTAGTCCAGTTACTAAAAGACCACCAACATCACCAAGACCTACTACGGTTATATTCCATTTTTTAAAATAAGGATTTTGTTTCATAACATGAAAATGATAATTTAAACATTGGTCCCAGTTAGTATAAGCTGAATTTACGGAGATAACTCGTCTATCTTTAATAGCTTGTAAAAGCCAAAAAGGTAAATCTAAATTATTGGAATTGAAATTTTTAAGTAAGTTTAAACTTTCTTCTTCTATAAATAAGTTTTCCTCTGAAGTAACACAAAAGCTTCTTCGTGAATTTTTAACACTTATATTATTTAAAGCATACACATATCCTTTGTAATTAGAAGCATACTGTTCAGAAACTGTATCTAAATTATAAGGTTTATTTGATACAAGTAATTTATCATTTAAAATATAATAAAATAGGTTTGTATTCATATTTCAACAGTCCTTTCTTTAATTACTCAAAGCCATGAGTCATTCGTATTAAAAGCTCTAAATCATTCTTTAAATAGTTGGATGGATTTAAATTTAAGTTATAATCTACATTTTCACCACGGTCAGGAGATCTAGGTATAGCAAAAACATGACCTAGAGAAGATAAATTTAAGTTTTTTTCATGTAAAATATGGTACTCATTTTCTAAAACTTCTAATATGTTAATAGAATTTTCAATACAGGTTTTTGATAAATTAAATATAGAAGCCTTTGAAGCATTCTTAATAAATGCAGGATATGTGTAAGGTAAAATTAAGTTTATAGATGGTAGAAGATTTCTCTCAGGATAAACTCCACGCCATAAAGCATCACCACCTATAAATGGATATAATGAGTTTTCATTAAACCATAATTTAAGTCTTGGTATAAAATACACACTTTCCACATGTCTATTTTGCATATCCATAAGGTCTTTTCCTTTTCCAGATAGAACTCCTACGACAATTTTTTGTATTTTTACGTCTTCATCCTTAAAAATAGGATCTAAAGCTTTTATTCTATAACCTTTATGAAGCAAATTATCTACTAATATTACTGGCCTTTTAAAGGATTTAATCATTTTTACTTGAGTTTTTAAATCCAGATAGTGAGGAAATTCTCCAATTACAAATTTTTTCATATTAGGATAAAACAATTTTTCTGTATGAAGAGCTTTTGTAACAGTATTAGGTACAATATATCTTTCAAGTATATCTCCATAGGGTACACACATAGCATCTCCTAATTTCTTTGGAACTAAGTTTTCAGTAGGTACTTTATTTTCTTTGCATATTTTTCTTATAATACACTGATAAACAAAATTCACATCATAAGGTATAAGTAATTCTCCAGGATAAAGACTTGTTATAGCT
Source organism: uncultured Clostridium sp. (assembly GCA_964554365.1). GTDB lineage: Bacteria > Bacillota > Clostridia > Clostridiales > Clostridiaceae > Clostridium_AM. Next base: position 25,899 of record CAZKOJ010000037.1, read on the forward strand.
TCCATAAGTTTTTTTCGTGATTGGTAAAGTACATTTTTTACTTTAGCATTACTTCTAAAAGGCTCTTTTATTATATTTTGTATATCTAAATTTAGTATACAAGGAGTACTCATATTTACAGCATAAACAGGATTGCTTTCATCACAAAAGGGAACTTTAACAAATCCAGAAAGTCTTAATAAGTCATAAATGCTTTCTGAATAAAGTTGTTTACTGAACATATTTTTATAAATAGCGTATTCATAGTCTTTAGATATACACAAAGATAAAGTCTCAGTTAAAAGTACTTGTTCTAATTGTTTGTTTTTGTCAATATTTCGTATAAATATGCTATCAATTAGAATAATTCTTCCTACACTATTTTCACGTATATATTGAGATACTTGAGAGTTTTTAAATTCAGCATAAAGCATTCCAGAACGAATCCAATGTAAAACTGAAAATCCAAGTATTTGGCCTGTAATGGTGTTTTTAAGTAATATTATTCTAGCAGAAGGTTTATATGCTATATCCATTAATTTATTTTTTAAATCACTATCTATTTCTGGGATTTGAGAGCAAATTTTATTAATCGTATCATCGCTAAATTCATATATAATCTCAGTATCAATCCACAGAGATTTAATTGAAGATTTATCTTGCGATTCTCTTTGGTAAAATCCATTGGTATATATATATTGTTGTGCCATAGGGTCTAGAAGGCTTGTTATATCTCTGTTTTCATCAATATAGTTTCTTATCTGTGTAGAGCTTATTTCAGCATACTTAGAAGAAAGGTTTAAAGTTAATACATCACCCTCTATATTTTTAATTGCAGTATTTAAAGTTTTATTTTTACCTCTCTCAAATATTATATGAGAAAAGGTATGGATGGAATTTTCGCTTTTACACAATTTATAACTGGAAGCATTAAGTAAAACATCACTACCTATACATATATATACTTGTGAATCCGGAAAATTTTCCCTTAATATTCTTAGATTTTCATTATTAGATATATTAGTAGGATACATGTCAGGATAGATATATAGGCCCATTTCACTAGATATTGACATATTTAACAGATTTTTTCTTAAAAGGCTAGGAAGAGTTTTTTTAGACCAAGAAAATTCATCCACTGCCAAATATACTTCAAATCCTAAATCTTTTATATATTTTGCTATTTCCTTATGACTTAAAGAAAAAGGATCGAAGGTTCCAGGAAAAAAAGCAATTTTTTCTGGTACGGGTATGTTTATATTGCCATTAAAAAAGGTAAAATCAGATATAAATCTATAAATATGATTTAAGCTAGCAGATCTTGTTAAAAATAGCAGCTCATGATTTTCAGCAGCTGTGATTAGTGTAAGAACTTTTTTTCCAATGAGTTTAAATATAAATTCTTTTTTCAGTAAATTCATACAAGGGGTATCAAAAATATATTTACCTATAACGCTGAAGGCAGACTGTTTAACTTGAGCATCATAACATCCTAATCCATTTAAAAGTATTCCAAGCATTTTATTTAATCTTCCTAAATAAAGGGTTTCATTTTCGTCAAATCTTTCCTCATAACTAGTATAATTTTCTATAGTTATGCCAATAGTTTTTAATATAAGAGATTTTAAATTAACATTAGATGTTTTAATCTTAATTATAGAATCATCGATAATTTCATCTAACTCCCTTGGTTGAAGCCAAAGGATTACCTGACCTGTGTATCTTGGAATATACTCTGTAAATTTATTACCTTCTATTTCGAGTGCTCTGAGTAATTCTACAGCAACTTCATTTCTTTCTGCTAAGTATAGATAAGGCATGATTTTTAAAACTGCATCTCCTGCACGATTTCGTACACTTTCAATAGCACTTACTTTTAAAAGATTACAAAAATGTATAGCAGTATGAAGTCCAATAGAGTCAGGATTTTTAATAGCGTGATGCAAAAGAAGATCTACTTGATTTCTTTTTCGTATCCAGTCCGTAGCGGTTTTTAAATTGCTTAAGAATATATCTGTAACAGATTTTTTATTAAGTTCACAATAATGTTTAAATAAACTAATGTTTTCATCTAGGTTTAATGAAATATTTATTTTAAGTAAGAGCAAATTTTCAGCGGGAATTTTACTTTTTGAAGTTATAGATGAAAAATGCTCTTTAAATTTTGATATAACTGGATGATCATTAGGAAGCTTATCTAAAAAGCTTAAAATAGTTTCTAAACATTCCAATCTTAATATACTGGTTCTTTTTTTTATTCTAGAAAAAACATAATGGAAAAGTGGATCCATATTAGCATCATCAGGTTGTAAAGGTATATACTTCGCAGTTTCTAGTAGAAAAATTTCGAAATCTGTATTTTTATAACTTTCCTCCTTATAAAAACTTAATATGGTTTCTTTGTAATAAGTAATAAAATTTGGTTTACAATTAATAAATAAAGAATTTATCATAATGCTAATACTGTATCCTATATTAAATTTATGCTTAGGTATAACTTTATGCCCTGGATACAACATTAATTTGAAATAATCATTTAACAAATCCACACTGGTTATTGCAGCTGATTTAAATTGCACATTTGCAGGAATTTCTTTTCTATAATCTTCATCAAAAATAGCAATAAGATTTCCTATTAATTCAGCACAGTGCCTTCTTATATCATCTTCTGGATGCACTAGATTTTCATATAAGAATTTAATGGTTTGTAACTTCTGCTTTTGAGTAAGGTATGTAGAGTATTCTTGAAATATTCTTATATATTCACGAAGGTTTTTCCAATCATTTTCACTTCGTGCTAATTCTAATATAGCATCTAAGGAGTATTCGTCACGAAGGTGATGCATAAGATTAATATTGTGATTTATAGATAAATATTTAAGATTTTGTATAATACTGTCACCTTGCAGAAGGGTGTAGTTTTCTTTTTTCTTTATTATAAGATTAATTTTTTGTTTTGGTTCTATATCAATTCCAAGGTTTAATAAAAAATCTTGGAAGTCCTTTAACTTAGAGTAAACTCTTTTGTAACGTTTAGTTTTATATGAATCTACATTTTCAAGCTTATTTAAAATAACATAAAAGGCTTCCTCTAGAGAAAAAAGTTTCATTGAGGCAATATTATTAGTAAAAAGATTTTTAATTCTAAAATCTGAGTATATTAAAAGTAAAGATTCTAAAGATAAATTTTCCAGTTCTAAATCCCAAGTAGAATGGTTTATAGCTATATTTCTTATATAATTTATGCCATATCTTTTGAACCATTGATCTGTGTAATAATACCGGATGGACCATCAACACGCTTCCATCTAAAAACCTATACTGGGTAGGCAATGCAGGAAACTGGAATGATGGCAGCC
>CAZKOJ010000038.1:0-28890 GCA_964554365.1 uncultured Clostridium sp.
CCTTCGGAGCTTGTGCCTTCCATGGCACAAATTACGGCATTTTTGAAACGTAAAGCAAAGAACTTCTAAAAATTTGCTCAAATGTTTCTTCTCAATATATCTCAGCTTCCATACAGTTAAAATTTACATAAGCAGAGAGCCTAAATATTTAATTTGGTGCGAATCGGTTAAGCAGACATACAAAATCTATGATTTTGATATGGTCGCTTACTCTGTGAGCACTCCTCTGACAATAGGAAGAGGAGTTTCATATAAAAAGACCAGATACGAACTGAATTATTACATTCATTCAGAGGATTGATAAATCCTCACGCCGTAGGCTTCAAATTTAATTATATACTTATATTTTTAAAGTTTCTCTTGAATTAGTATTTAGTGCGCAGCACTCAGACTATTAAAAAAACTTGAATATAATAATTTTTTTGGGATGAAAATTCTAAAATAATAGATATCATTCTTAGATTGAAAAAACAAATATTTTAATGAACACTATGATGATTCATTAAACATAACACCTATATTTATATAAACAGATTTCTAAGTTTCAGGTAGACTTTTAATCACATCTGAAACTTAAAAATCATTATCCATGTACGCGGCGCCACTTAACTAACCCATAAAAAGCAGGAGTGTTAGCTGCGGTAGTCATTGAATAAAATTTAAAAAATTAAGTACTTTCTGCCTGTCGGCGTGCGGGCTTATCAGCCCTGGGAGAAAAAATAGGATTATATGTGTAAAGGTAAGATAGTATATTCAGCGCAAAATTTAGAGTGGACAGAAACTTAAATATATTGTGAAGAAAAACTTAGAGTGAATTTAGAAGGCCTTATGCTTAACGTTTTTAAACTACCGTAATTTCAATCAGGAAGATTGAAGCCACGAGGAGCCCAAGGACGGGCTGATCGAGTGGGTAGGTAGTTTAAAATAAGTGAAGCATTAGGCCTTCTTAATAAACGGACGGTTTTTAGAATAATATATTTAAGTGGCAGGCCACTCTAAATTTGCGACGCAATTCGCTTATTATATGATTATTTTAAAAAATGCAGCCTATGGGATTGTGCTTTATTTTGTGGTAAAAAACATGTTCCAGTAAAAATAAAATTTTCATTGAAATTTTAATGAAAAAGTTGTACTATATTGAACAATTATGAATAAAATGGTAGAATTATGTCATATAAAAAACTGTATATGGAGGTACTGATATGAATAAAGCACCTATAATAACTTTAAAAGAAAAATGTACAGGTTGTAACAAGTGTATAAGAGTTTGTCCTATTGCTGGAGCAAATATTTCAGTAATAGAGAATAAGGAAAATAAAGTTCATATTGATGAAGAAAGATGTATTAGTTGTGGAAAATGTATAGAAGTTTGTGAGCATAAGGCTAGAGATTTTAATGATAGCACTATTGAGTTCTTTGAGGATTTAAAACGTGGTAAAAAAATAGCAGTAATAGCTGCTCCGGCTATTACTGTTAACATTAAAGACTATAAAAGGCTTTTTGGATATCTTAAATCTTTAGGAGTATCTATAATTTATGATGTTTCTTTTGGAGCAGACATTACTACGTGGGCTTATCTAAAGGCAATAAAAGAAAATAAGATTCCTTCTGTAATAGCTCAACCTTGTCCAGTTGTAGTTAATTATATTGAAAAGCATAAACATGAATTAATAGATTATTTAGCTCCCATTAATAGTCCAATGATGTGTACAGCTATTTATTTAAAGAAGTATAAAAATATAAATGAGGATATTGCATTTTTATCACCTTGTATTGGTAAATTAGTTGAAATTAATGATGAAAATACAAATAAATTCATAAAGTATAATGTAACATATAAAAAATTTTTGGAATATTTAGAAATAAAAAAGGTAAACTTAAATAATTATAACGAAGTAGAGTTTGATAATATTAAGGCTTCGCTAGGGTCCATCTATAGCATACCTGGTGGATTAAAAGCAAATGTAGAAGCAAGAACTAAAAAGCTTTGGATTCGCCAAGTGGAAGGTCATGAAGAGACAATTAATTATTTGCATATATATTGTGATAGAATTAAAAATAGTCAGAATATTCCTAAATTACTAGATATTTTAAACTGTAAAAATGGATGTAATCTTGGTACAGCTTCATCAGGTAATTTAACTGAATATGATATTGAACGTATATTTTCTAGTATAAAATACGAAAAGCTTCAAGAAAAAAACAAATTATTTAAAAGAAGAATTAAGTTTATAGATGAATATTTTGATAAGAATCTTAATTTAAATGATTTTGCAAGAAAATATAGGAAAGAACAAGTAAGTGAGATAAATGAACCCTCAGAAAAAGATTATAATAATATATTCAATGAAATGATGAAAACAACAACTGTAGAAAAAGAATTTAATTGTTCTGCCTGTGGGTATAATACTTGTAGACAAATGGCAAAAATGATTTTTAATAAGATAAATCTAAAAGAAAATTGTATTTACTATGTAAAAAAACAAATTGATATGGAATATGAAAAACTTAAAGAAAAAAATGAACAGGTTGAAGAAGCTATGAAGCAAATATCTTTATTAGCTGAAGAAAGACAACGTAAATCTGATAATCTTTTAGAGTTTGCAGATAATTTAATAATGTCTATAAATGAAGTTAGTAAAGGGAATGAAGAAAGTGCCTCTGCAATTCAACATATAGCAACAGAATTGCAAGTAATAGTACATACTTCTAATCAATTAAAAGAAAATGTTGGACAAATGAACGGTAAGTTAAAGAAATTTACAGATGCATCAAATAATATCGTAGAAATATCAGAACAGACTAATTTACTTTCCTTAAATGCAGCAATAGAAGCAGCACGAGCAGGTGAACAAGGAAGAGGTTTTGCAGTTGTAGCTGGTGAAGTGAAAAAGCTGGCAGAACAATCTAAATCTACAGCCCAATCAACTAAGAGTGAAGAAAGTGAAATGTTACAGTCTATATTAAAGGTTGTTGAAATATCTAATTTACTTGAAGATAAAATGAATAAAATAAATGATGATATATTTACAATATCCGGAACTATTGAAGAAATAACTGCTAAGAGCCAAGAAATAGTTTCTAGTTCAGAGGAATTAATAAATAATGAAAGACGTTAAAAAGGTATATTCTTTATGAAATTGACCCCGATGTGTTATATATCGGGGCAATTTCAGTTGTTTATTATATGCTTATTTTTAAAAAATGATATTTAGGAGATTTCCAAGTTTTAAGATAAGGTATATTTAATGCTTCAAAAGAATGCTGAGAAATTAAAGGTTGATTTTGTGAAAATCCTGTTATAATTGCTGAGTGAAATATAGTTCTGTTATTATCTTCGTAAAATATTACATCACCTAATTCCATAGAGTTAATATCTGATACTTCAAGACCTTTAACACCAGGAAGGTTAGATTCTTGATTTATTTTTAAAGTCCAATAAAGCGAGTGTGCTACAGCCCATGAAACTGACCAGCTGTCACGAGATGGTAAAGAAGAACCACTATGCTTATACCACCAAGGATTTCTACCATTAATAATCATTGGTGCGCCTCCAGCATATAAACATTGTGATGTGAAGTTTGTACAATCACCACTACTATTTCCTACTATAGGAAAATACCTATATGCAGGGTTAGGTTTTAAGGCATATCTTTTTGCATATTCTACAGCAGCATTTCTAGAATACTTAGATGCTCTATATACATTCATACCAATATCACTCCATAAGTATAATTCGTTTAAAATACAATTAAAGTTATTAGCATAAGTTAAACGATAAAAATGAAATCCTCATTAATAATATTGTATGATTTAATTATTGTAGATGTGAGAGAAATTTAAATAGGTAAAATGCACAGTATTGGTGGTATAAGTATGAAAAAATATGGAATTTTTTAACTTGTATTATATTATATGAAATAATATAATAATACAAGTATATAAGTCAGAAATGTACATATTTAATAGTGAAAAAGTTCATTTTATTAACTGTGCATAAAGTTTTCTTTGTATATAATAATAATTTTGAAAATAACATAGCAAGTATTGGACAATTTATTAAATGAGGTGCGTATAGTATGGAAGGTCAATTTAAAAATACAAAAAAAGCAGAAATATCTATGAGATTGTCTGAATTTGAAATGCCTCCAATGCAAGATGTTCTAATTGTTGGTAAAAGGGCAGCAATTGGACCAGAGGGTGCTAGAAGGATGGCAGATATTTTATCACCAGATCAATATGATATTGTAAGAATAGAACATGATTCAATAGAAGCTCTCGTGATAAGAAGAGCTTTATTAAATATTTTACCACAAGATAAATTAATTCCTATTATTTTAGAAGAAGGGGGAAAAATTGCTAATGAGTCAATGATAATAAAGGTTCAAGTAAATATTGTATTGCAAGTTAGCAAATGTATAGATTTATGATAATGGATATATCTAGTATTATAATGAAAGATTTTACAATGGTTAATCCATGTGATGGCATACAAAAAATTCAAAATCTTGTTATGAAAAAAAATCATTATTATTTCCCAGTAATGGAAGATAGTAAGCTGTTGGGTATATTAACTTATAAAAATTTACTAAACACACATCCAAATAGAATTGTAGCTGATGCAATGTCAACTTCTGTTATAGTTATTCCTGTTAATACTTCAATTTGGAAAGCAAAAGATATTTTTGAAAATAAAAAAGATGATATATTATTAGTCAAAAATAGAGAAAAAATCATAGGTTTTATAAGTAAAGAGTTTCTTCATGCAGAACTTGGAAAACATACAGATCTTTTAACTGGTTTATATAAAAGTGATTATATATATTATAAGGTTATGGAATTGGTTAATAAAGAGCCACAGGTATCAATTATATTTATAGATATAAATAATTTTGGAAAAATAGACAAGCTACATGGACATATTAAAGGTGATAGTATACTGAAAGATATGGGAAAAATTTTAAAAGAAAATTCACCTAAAGGAACTTTTATTTGCAGATTTGCTGGAGATGAGTTTGTGGTAGTAGCACCATATCTTATAGATAAAGCTAGTATTCTTGCTAATAAATTATTAAATATGGTTTCTTTACATCCATTTTTAAATAATATTTCTGTTACCATATCAGCAGGAATTTCAGTAATAAAACAGTCAGATATAAAAAAAACTAATGATTTTTCTGTAATTTATGATTTTATTAATGCTGCTAGCCTAGCTTCTACACAAGCCAAAAAAAGTAACTCTCACTTAGCAGTGTCTAATATAGGGGGAATTGCTTAAGTAAATTTATATGATGGCTACCATTGGTGAGACGTTTGCGTCTATAAGTGGGGGATAACGGCTGCTACACCCTAGATAAGTTTAATTAAGATTAATTTGATTATAAGTAATATGGTTATATTAGTGCATAAAAGTACCTCGGATATATTCGAGGTACTTTATAATAGAAAAATATAATTATTATTTTTATTAATAATTATTGAATTTTATTGTATTATTGTAAGTAGATACAATGAAACAAGGATTAGCATAGATATTCTTGCTTAGGGGATGTACATATAGATCCAGAGCTAGGAGACACAATGGTTCATGTTGATGGGCACATATAGAACATGGAGAAATTATACAAGTTAGTAGGTGAGTGTTTGGAAGGTAGAGTTAAAAGTTTTTTTATTAGTAATAAAATGAAATATATAAAAGGAATAATAGCATTGATTTGTATAAATGTCCTCCAAATAACTATACCTAAAATTATTGGTATAGTTATAGATGGAGTTCAAAATAAAAATATAAATATATCTGGAGTTTTTATGTATGCTATGTTGGTAATAATCGCTGCACTGGTTATTTTTGGACTAAACTATTTAACACGACTTCAGATTATGGGTGCTTCAATTTTATTTCAATATAAAATAAGAAACGATATGTTTAAGAAATTAGAGAAGCTTTCTATGAATTTTTTCAGTAAAAATAGTGTGGGAGATATAATGGCTTTATCTGTAAATGATGTTACAGCTATAAGAATGGCAATGGGCAGAGGGGTTACTTTAATTATAGATACATTTTTTCTCTTAATATTTAGCAGTGTTATTATGGCAAAAACAATAAATTTTCATCTTACATTATTAGTATTTTTGCCTTTCCCTATTTTAATATTTATAGTTATAACATTTGGGAAAATTATAAATAAAAAATTTATGAAGGTTCAACAATCCTTTGGAAAACTCATGGGAAAAGTGCAAGAAAATATTTCAGGGATTAGAGTTATAAAATCCTTTGTACAGGAAAGTGAAGAAATAGAAAATTTCAAAGTAATAAATGAGAAAAATTATGAGATAAATATGGAATTAGTTAAGGTGTGGGGTATATTTTATCCTCTTATTGAACTTGTAAGTTCTGCCACTTATTTAATTGTACTGTTTTATGGGTCATCTTTAGTTTTAAACAAAAGTATAACTCTAGGAGACTTTATTACAGTTAACAGTTATGTTGGTATTTTAGTCAGACCTATAAGATTTATGGGTATGATTGTAAACCTAATTCAAAGAGGTAAGGCTTCAATGAATAGGGTGGAGAATCTTTTTCACCAAAAATCTGAGGTATATGATGAAAATTTAAAAGAAAATAAAGCATATGGAAAAGTAGAATTTAAGGAATTGACATTTTCATACAATGATGGAGACAAACCAGTGTTAAAAAATATAAATTTAACTTTAGAACCTGGAAAAACTGTAGGTGTAGTAGGAAAAATAGGAAGTGGAAAATCTACTTTAATAAATTTAATTTTAAGATTATATCCTACAGAAAAAAAAGGACAATTACTAGTGGATGGAAAGGACATTAATGAAATACCTTTAAAGGATCTTCGTTATAGTATAGGATATGTACCCCAGGATAATTTTCTGTTTTCACAGAGTATAAAAGACAATATTGCATTTTCAAATGAAGTATATAGTATTAGTGAAATTGAAGATGCTGCAAAATTGAGCCAAGTTTATAATAATATTATGGAGTTTCCAGATAAATTTGATACTATACTTGGAGAAAGAGGCGTAAATATTTCAGGGGGTCAAAAACAAAGAATTTCAATTGCTAGGGCTATAATAAAAAAACCAAATATACTTTTATTAGATGATTGTTTATCTGCAATAGATACGAATACAGAACATGAAATACTATCATCACTACAGCATATAATTCAAAATGCTTCGTGTCTTATAGTCACACACAGAATATCTACTATTAAACATGCAGACGAAATTGTAGTAATGGATAAAGGCTGTATAGCAGAAAGAGGAACTCACAATGAACTTTTGCAACTAAAAGGATTGTACTATAAAATGTATAAAAGACAGCTTTCACAAGACAAAATTATAGATACATAGGGAGGGGAGATATGGAAGGTAAGATTCATATAAAAAAGGATAGCCAAACTAGTAAAAGGTTAATAAATTATGTGCGCCCTTATTGGAAACAGTTTTTTTTATCATTAATATTAATTCTTATAGTTTCAGCTTCTCAATTGGCAAGACCCTATGTGATAAAAATAGCTATAGATGAGTATATGAAAAAAGGTATAACTGGAGCTTTAACTATAGATAAATGTGAAGCTGGAATAAGAATTTTATGTTTAGTTTATGCAATTTTTGTGATTTCTGAATTTATATTTAGTTTTTTTCAAACTTATGTTCTTGAGCATACGGGGAAAAAAATAATAATGAATTTACGTGAAGAAATTTTTAAGCATATACAGAAACTCCCTATATCGTATTTTGACAAAAATCCTGTAGGAAAAATAGTAACTAGAGTAACTAATGATACTGACTCACTGAATGATATGTTTACGGATGTGGTAGTAGGATTTCTTCAAAATATATTTGTTATGGTTGGTATTATCATAGTTATGATAAGTCTAAATTTAAAGTTAACTATAATATGCTTAATAGTTACACCGTTAATGTTTGTAGTTACGTTGGTCTTTAAGAGAAGGGCTAGAGAAGTTTTTTCAGAAATAAGAAATAAATTAGCACTTATTAATAGTTTTATATCGGAACATATATCTGGTATTAAAATAATTCAAGTTTTTAATATGCAGGATAAAAAATATAAAGAGTTTGAAAATATCAATAATGAGTTTTATAAAGCTAGTTTAAAACAAATTATACTTTTTGGAGTTTTTAGACCATCTATGGATATTGTGAAAAATCTATCTTTAGCTTTGATTTTACTTTATGGGGGCATAGGCCTTATTAAAGGAGCTATAGAGGTTGGAACACTTTATGCTTTTATAAATTATGTAAATAGATTGTTTCAGCCTATTATGGAACTTACAGATCAATACAATACATATCAAAGCTCTATGGTATCTGCAGAAAGAATATTTGCATTATTAGATGAAGAAGTAGAAAGTGAGCCATTAGAAAAAACTAATTTAAATAATGTTAAAGGAGATATAGAATTTAAAAATGTTTGGTTTGCATACAATGAGGATAATTGGGTATTGAAAAATATCTCATTTCATATATCACCAGGAGAATCAGTTGCTTTTGTAGGGGCTACAGGAGCTGGTAAAACTAGTATAATAAACTTAATTTGTGGATTTTATGAGTATCAGCAAGGAGAAATATTAATAGATGGAGTGGAAATAAAAAATATAAATAAAGAAAACTTAAGAAAAAACATAGGGTTAGTACTTCAGGATGTATTTTTATTTGCAGGTGACATAGAAACAAATATAAAATTATTTAATAAAAACATATCTTTAGAGGATGTGAAAACTGCTGTAGCATATGTTAATGCAGATTGTTTTATAGACAATTTTAATGATACATACAAGCATAAAGTAAATGAAAAAGGCAGTATGTTATCTATGGGAGAACGACAACTTCTTTCCTTTGCCAGGGCTATTGTTATTAATCCATCTATTCTTGTTATGGATGAAGCTACTTCTAGTATTGATACAGAAACAGAGGTTATAATACAAGAAGATATAGGAAAAGTGATGAAAGGAAGAACTAGTATTTCTATAGCACATAGGCTTTCTACAATAAAAAATTCTGATAAAATTATTGTGATGAACAAAGGCAAAATAGAAGAAATGGGAAGTCATGAGGAACTTATAGAAAACAAATCACTTTACTATGAATTTTACAAACTTCAATAAATAAGGAAAATTTTATGAGAATTAGGTTGACAGGAAATCACAATTAAGTATATAATGTAAGTACAAACTAAATAATTGAGTATAGGTTTACATTGTAATTAATAGGGAAAGTGGTGAAAATCCATTACAGCCCCCGCTACTGTAGACGGCGACAATTTCGATATCCACTGGAGTTATTTCTGGGAAGGATGAAGGAGGATGAACCGTGAGTCAGGAGACCTGCCTAAACTTAGTATGTTAAATCTTTCGGAGGGAAAGAAAATGCATGAAAGCAAATTATACTTAATTATATTAATTATATTAATTATATACGCTTTTATAATGTGTTTACTTAGAGACTTCAAAAGAGGTCTCTTTTATATTTTAGTTAATGGTGTTAATTTAAATATATCTAAATCACTTAATACACTTACTTTATAATAAGTGTATTTTTTTTCAAAATTTTCAATTAATAATGATAAAAAAGGAAAATCTAGTAAAAAATTTATAGATATGAAATTTTTATTGAAATGAATTATTAAATATACATTTAATTAAGATAAAAGTTAAAAAAATGTAAAATTGCAAGTCTTGATTTTTATTTAACTTTGTGATGAAATGTAATAAAGCATATTTATTATGTTGTTAATGAAATTGTTATGAACCTACCGTCATAAAAGAAAGGATGATTATAATGAAAAATGATATATTAAAAGATGTAAAACCAATTGAAGTATTCAAATATTTTGAGGAACTTTCCAATATTCCAAGAGGATCAGGAAATGAAAAAGAAGTTAGTGATTATTTAGTGAATTTTGCTAAAAAACATAATTTAGAAGTAATTCAAGATGAAGCGTTGAATGTCATAATAAGAAAGAAAGCCACTGCAGGATATGAAAATAAGTCAGCTGTTATAATACAAGGACATATGGATATGGTATGTGAGAAAAACTTAAATACAGAACATGACTTTACTAAAGATCCATTGAAGTTAAGAGTTGAAGGAGACAAGCTTTGTGCAACAGGAACAACTTTAGGAGCAGATAATGGAATTGCAGTAGCTATGGGTTTAGCAATTTTAGCTTCAAATGAAATAGGACATCCTGCAATAGAATTAGTAGCAACAACTGAGGAAGAAACAGGAATGGATGGTGCTATGCAGTTAGACCCTAAAAATGTAAAAGGAAGAACTCTTATTAACATAGATTCAGAAGAAGAAGGAAAACTTCTTGTAAGCTGCGCAGGCGGAACTACTGCTAAAATAAAAGTTAAAGCAGTTTGGGAAGATACAGATAAAAATTTAACTCCTTTTACAATCAGAATTAGAGGATTAAAAGGCGGCCATTCAGGAATGGAAATAGATAAAGGTAGAGCAAATTCCAATAAATTAATGGGTCGTGTACTTGTAGATATGTTATCTTCAGTTGATTTTAAACTTGCATCAATAAATGGTGGTTCTAAGCATAATGCTATTCCACGTGAAATGGATGTTGTTGCATTAGTAAAAGCTGAAGACAAAGTTTTAGTGGCAGAAAAAGTAACAGAATGGGAAAAAGTATTTAAAAATGAATTAAGATCAGTTGATGGGGATGTAAAATTAGAGTTTGAAGATTTATCAAAACTTCCATCTAAAGTATTGTCAAATGAAGTAAGAGACAGCATAGTTAACTTCTTGTATTTAATTCCAAATGGAATAAATTCTATGAGCATGGATATTAAAGGTTTAGTTGAAAGTTCATTAAATCTTGGTGTAGTAGTAACAGAAGATGATGCAATAATATTCATTAGTGCAGTAAGAAGTTCTGTAAAGAGCTTAAAGAATGAACTATTTAATAAAATAGTAGTAATAGCGAAACTTGTTGGTGCTGAAGTTTCAGCAGAATCAGATTATCCAGAATGGGCATATAATCCGAATTCAAAAATAAGAACTGTTTTTGAAGAGGTGTATGAAAAAATGTTTGGGCATAAACCAGAAATATCTGCTATCCATGCAGGTCTTGAGTGTGGTCTATTTGGAGAAAAGTTTGGTGAAGGTGAAATGGATATGATTTCATTTGGACCAAACTTATATGATGTACACACTCCGGATGAACATTTAAGTATATCGTCAGTTGAAAGAATGTGGAATTACTTATTAGAAGTATTAAAAAATGTAAAATAATTCAAAAAAACTTATAAATACTTCCTAGTCATACGGCTAGGAAGTATTTTGTTTTAAAATTCATTATAAAAGGTTTAGAATTTATAATAAAACACGAGTTAATATATTGAAAGACTATAATTGATTAGGGGGAGTAATAAATGATATCAGGAATAAATAGAGTAGGAATACCAAGTATAAACCGTATGAGAGCAAGTAACTTTAATTCTGTTAGCAATTATGAAAGAAGAAATATAGCTCAGGCTAATGCTAGAAATTTTGCCAGTAGTTCATTTAAAGAAAGAATGAATTTTCTAGATAATATGTTTGGATTAAATGCAGTTAAAGTTACAAGGAATGGAAACAATAAAAAGGACAGCAATGGTATTGAGGTTTTATCAGTAAATATGGATAGCGAAAAAAAGCTAAAAGATAAAGTGTTGAATATAAAAGTTAATGATCTAGCAAAACCACAAAAGAATGCTTCAGTAAATTTATTTTATAAAAAACAAGATATAGAGACAGGTTCTTATGAGTTTAAAATTAGTTCAAATGGCAAAGACTTTAAAGGCAAAATAGATGTTAAAAATGGTGATGCCAATGAAGTTGTATTAGATAAGCTAGCTTTAAACATAAACTCTTTAAATTCTGGAGTAAAGGCAGAGGTAGCAAAAAATAAAAATGGTGGAACGGTTTTAAACTTAGTGTCATCTGAGACTGGAACTAAATCTGCATTTAAAATTGCAGATTTACAAGGAAATGTTGTTTCAAAGTTGAAATTAAATAATATAAATCAGCAATGTGGTGATGCTGTATATTCTGTAAATGGAAGAGTACTTAAGAGTTCCACAAATGAAATTTCTATAGCAGATAATGCGGTAAAATTAAAATTAAAATCAGTTGGAGATTTTAATATTGATATTAATAAGAAAAGATGTTACGAAGCTATCCAAGGAAATAGTGATAATATAAGTTCGCACTTAGATTATTTAGTTAGTCATTATAATAAAAAAATAGGAGTGCTGCCAAAAGAAACTTTTACATATAAAAAGTTAACCAATGAATTAAGGGATAGAAAATCAAGATTTAATAATGTTGGCATTGACACATTAAAAGATAACACTATGAATTTTAAAAATAAGAGCTTAAAGGAGCTAGCAAAGTCAAATCCTGAGTTGCTTGTATCTTCAATGACATCACAAAAGGGAGTTTTAAATTTCTTTAATATGGTAAAATCTAGTGATTTAGATAGAGGATCATCATTGTATGGTGGAAGAGGAAACAATATTGGGGTATTTAGGAGAGGAACCTTATTAGATTATGTTTAATAAATCATTAATAGCTAATTTTCCTATAAAACCTATTAAATTTATATAAGGTTATAAATAAGTCGCTGCCTCAAAATAGAAAGTAATTTCTATTTTGAGATAGTCTCTTTTAGTTGCTGTATTAAATAATGTCATTATTGGCACCCCCAAGTGTAGAAAGCACGTCCAATATCTTATTAAAGAATTCTTTGCGTGAATTACTACCCTTAACAATTTCTGTAAATAGCATACCGTCTTTTATAAACAATATTTTTTCGCAATAACTGGCAGCAAAAGCATCATGGGTTACTAACATTATTGTAGCTTTATTATTTTTATTTAAATCTGTTAAGCATTGAAGTAGTTCAAGAGAGGATTTGGAATCTAAAGCACCTGTAGGCTCATCGGCCAATATTAAAGTGGGTTCATTTATTATAGCTCTAGCAGCAGCAGTTCTTTGTTTTTGGCCGCCTGAAACTTCATAAGGATATTTTTCTAATATATCTAGTATACCTAGGTCTTCAGCTATGTTTTTAACCTTTTTTTCTATGAGATGAGATTTAACTTTTGAAAGAGCTAAAGGAAGAATTATATTTTCCTTAATAGTCAAAGTATCTAATAGATTAAAGTCTTGAAATATAAATCCTAACTTATTTATTCTAAAAGAAGATAAAGTATCCTCGTTCATACTTAATATGTTTTCTCCGCCTATAGTAACTATACCTGAAGTAGGCTTATCAATAGTTGATATAATGTTTAAAAGAGTACTTTTACCAGCACCAGAAGGTCCCATTATTCCAACAAAGTCCCCTTCCTTTATTTCTAAATTTATTTCTTGTAAGGCAGTGTATATATTCCCTTTAGAACCATATACCTTCCTTAAATTTTTTGCTTCTAAAACAGTATTCATATAAATTTTCCTCCTTATAATAAAAAGTAAGATTATAAACTCTTAGAAAATCTTTATAACTAAGCAACTTATAATCTTATTCTACACAAAACTCGTAAATGAAACCATTTTTTAAACTTACAAAAGCATGAATCAAACTTACAATTTTGTAACATTAAAATAATCTAGTAATTTAGGGAAATGAATAGTTACTTTTGTATACTTTTCATATGAAGATTCAATGGTTAGCTCATGACCTAATTTCCGTGCGAGTTCCTTTGCTAAATACAGTCCCATACCAGTGGATTTATAATTATCTCTTCCGTTACTTCCTGTAAAACCTTTATGAAAAACTCTTTCTACATCCTCAACCTTTATCCCTATTCCATTATCTTCAATAGTAATAGTTGATTCTTTTTCATTTTTTTCTCCGTAAATATTAATAATTCCTTGTTTGTTAGTATATTTCAATGAATTAGATAGAATTTGTTCCATTATAAATGATAACCATTTTTTATCACTAGATATTTCTAAATTTAAGTTCTCAATATTAAGTTTCATTTTCTTACTTATAAAAGTTTTTGCATGTTTTTTAATTAAATCTTTTACTATTCTTTCTCCATTTATTTCAGTTATAAAATAGTCCTTTGAAAAAGAATCTATTCTAGAATGGTAAAGAGCTTGTTCTACATAATCATCTATTTTATCTAATTCGTCCTCCAAACTATTTAATGCCTCAGTCATAGGGTTTTTACTACTATTTTCCATAATTAGTCTACTCACAGCTATAGGGGTTTTTATTTGGTGAACCCAAGAAGTTATGTAGTCACCATTATCTCTTTTTTCTTGAAGAAGTTTTTCTGTTTTTATGTTTTGCTCTTCATGTAGATTTTTTAGTAAATGATTATATAGTTTTTGTTCATAATTTTGTGGTTCCGGTAAATTAATTATTGCATTTTCTTGTTGATCAATAACATCAATAATGCTTAAGTAGTATTTTCTTTTAAAAAAATAATTAATTGATAAATATATTATAAACATAACTAAGGATATAGAATTTAAATATATTATGTTATCTAAAGTAATCCGTACAGAGTTATCTAAATATACTATAGAAGATATAAAAGCCATAAGAAGAAAATAAAATAAAATTGAAAACCTTTTGTCTGTTAGATATTCTTTAATTTTCATATTATTATATATCCTTGACCTTTTTTAGTTTCGATAAAGTTATCTAATCCAATATCAGATAACTTTTTTCTTAATCTATTTATGTTAACTGTTAAAGTATTATCATCTACAAAGCTTTCATCTTCCCAGAGGCTTCTCATAATAGCATCTCTATTTACAACACTACCTTGGTTTTTCATTAAAATATATATTATTCTAAATTCATTTTTTGTTAATTCTAGATTATGCTCATTAAACATCAAATTTCTATCTTTTAAATTTAAAATTACACCATTATATTCTAAAACATTTGATTCAACATTAGTATATGAATAAGTTCTTCTAGTTAGGGCATTTATTTTGGCCATTAAAACATCTAGTGAAAATGGTTTTTGAATAAAGTCGTCACCACCCATATTTATAGCCATTACAATGTCCATGTTACTGCTCCTAGAAGATAGAAATATTACAGGTACTTTAGATAACTCTCTTATTTTACTGCACCAATAAAAGCCATCAAAGGAAGGCAGATTTATATCCATTAAAATTAAGTGAGGTTCATACTTTATAAAAGTATTTAGTGTTTCATTAAAGTTTTCTATGTATATACCTTCAAAACCCCATTTTTTAATATTTTCTAATACTATTTCTCGTATTTTAGGATCATCTTCTACTATCATTATTTTAAACAAATTAAGCACCTCATTTAAATTTACTTATATTATGTAATTCTTTGAACATATTATACAATATATTAGTTTCAATTGTAACTTTAATATATAAAAAGCCCCACTAAAGCTGAAGTTAGTGGGGAAGTTAAAAAGTTATTTATATTTCATAGTCCATTCTTCATATAACATAGGATACTCTTGCTTTACTATTTTCATGAATTCAGAAAAAAATCCTAACTTTTGTAAGCTTTGAAACATACTTCGTGGATAGCTGATATTTTTTTCGAAAACTTTTCTAGGGTCTATTACCCTAATAGTTTCATCAGATTGTACAAAAATGTGTGCGAATCTTATATCTAATCGTTTAAAACCATCAGCTTTGAAGCTCTCTACCAACTTAACTATATTTATAGCAAGATTTTTAGAAAATCCATATTTTTTTATATATTCTTTAATACATATACCACCAATATATTCTCTAATCATGCATTTATCACTATATGAATATATTTTTGCAAAATGTGGATTATGCTGTACTCTTAACAATATATCAGTTTCACCTTTACAACTTTTAACTGAATTATATACTTTAATAACTCTTTTTTTATCTGGTAGGAGATAAACACTCCCTTGAGTACCTTTACCAATAAATTGACAATCCTTTAGATTGATTCCCAAATATTTTTCATCAGTATAGTTAATCATTTTTTCACCTCTATCAGTGTGATTTTTTTCAATACTACTAATATTTAGTTAGTATAGTATAGTATATTAGCTAACATGAGATTTGACATTAGTATAATAAATAAATACATAAGATTATAAAATTAATATTAGTAAAAATAAATAAAAAATAAGAACCTTCAGAGAAAATTTCTTCAGGTTCTTAATTATGAAACTCCACTTCCTATTGTCAGAGGGTGCTCATAGAGTAAGCGACCATATCAAAATCATAGATTTAGATTCTCTGCTTATCTGATTTAAAAGTTACTTGATATAATATCCTGTATTTTTAATACATTGCTCTATTTTGTTTTTATCTGCAGGAGCATTAAATTCTACTTCTACAGTGCCGCGACTTAAATCTACAGCAATTTCCTGAACACCTTCTATTTTGTCTAAAGCATTTTTTAGTTTAGTTTTACTTTGAGAGCCTGCTAATCCAGAAACATTATAGTTCACTGTATTCATTTTTTATCCTCCTTATATTTAAGCATCTATATAATAGTATTGTGAAAAAATTTAATTTATATCCCATATGAATTAATAGGAAATGAGCAAATTTAAAAAGTTTTTATATAAATACATACAATATGGAAAAAAGAAGTAATATAATTAAAGAAGTAAAATGATTAAAAATATAGGAATAAGGGTGGTTAAGATGCCGGAAAGATATTGGCCTGAAACTGTAATATTGTGGGGTGCTGGTGCAACTAATTCTTTAGGGCTTTATGCTACAAAAGAATTAATAGAAATTGTAATAAAAATAAATAAAAATGATTTTTCATTTTTAGATGGTAAAGATGAACATTTGAAAATATCTTTTAAGAAATTAGTAACAGAACATCTGATTAAAAATTCTAAATTGTCACAAACATATGATTTAAAGGCATTAGAGACTATTATAAACACAAACACAAAAATAAATATGCATGAGCTTTTTACTATGTTAGATCAACTAATAGACAATAATATGGGGTTTAATGCCTTTTCTAACGGGAGAACAGAATTTTTAAGAGTTGAAAGAGTAAAGGGTGCTAAAAGATGTTTGATTTTATTAATTGAGGAGCTAGAAAGATTAAGTATACAAGAGAAACCAGGATATATGGATAAATTTAAATTAAATTCATACTATGAATTTAGTAAAATATTAACAGAACTTATGATGGAAGAAGCAATTGATTTTGATAAAAGAGGATATAAAAAGGATACTAGAAGATTTTATCTTTATTCTTATGCTATAATATCATTTAATTGGGACCCTATAATTTTATGGAATATTTTTAATGCACATAAGGAACAAAATGATAATCCAGTATATTTAAGTGATGGATTAAAGCTTAGGCTTTTTGATGATTTTGGTACACAAATAGCTTCCATAAAAATAGATAGTGAAGAACCAGAGATATGGTATACTGCGGGGGAATCTCAATGTAAAAGAATAAATGATTATAAATATCCATCTAGAACTGTAAGAATAGGAAAAATCCTCTTTCCTCATGGCATTTTTGCTTCAAGAATATGCCCAGAATGTGGAAAGTATGTAACTACATTTGGTGGAAGTTGGAACTGGCTGTCTACAGAAGTCTTTGGTCCTTCAGTACTAGATGGTTTACAAAAAAATTGGAAATATAAAAGTGAAAGAGAAAGGAAAAGTAAAAAGGGAGCTATAGAATGTCCATATTGTGGTCAAATAACATATCCTTTTGATATGCCACTTATAATGCAAACATTGGCAAAGAAGAAAAGCATACCTCCGTTAGAAGAGATAAAAACAGAGATGGGTCTTCTAATGAAAAATGCAAAGCATATAATTTTTGCTGGGTATAGTTTACCTATAGATGATATTATGGTGAAAACTTTCTTCATGTCATCTATTTCAGGAAATGATAAAGATAAAGTTAAATGTACGGTTATAAATTATGATGAGGACTATAAAGTAGATAAGGAATGGTTAACTGGAAAAGATATCAGTAAATATGTTAATGAAAGTAAAAACCATACTGTAGTAGAATGCATACAAAATGTGTGTGATATATTTAATGCTGAGAATATAAGAGTTTCTCTTAGAGGGATACCAGATGTATTTATAAAAAATGGCAAGTGTGATAAAAATAAAATTATAGATTTATTATATCCAAAAGAATATTTTCCAGAAGGATTTCCTATAAATAGAGATTAAGAATTCTTGTTTTTAAATTAAAAATATAGAATAATAAAATTAATTACTAGGGGGCTAAATAATGAGTGTACAAAGTGTAAAAAAACAATTCACAGATGAAAAGTTGGATCTGAAGATTATTGAACATAATGAAAGTACAGCAACTGTAGAACTTGCTGCTAAGGCTATAGGGGTAGAGCCTGAACGTATAGCTAAAACTATGGCCTTTAAACTAAAAGATAAATACATTTTAATATTGTCACAAGGAGATGCAAAAGTAGATAATAGAAAATTTAAGGATTTTTTTAGTACAAAGGCTAAAATGTTAAATACTGAGGAAGTATTAGAAATAACAGGTCATCCTGTAGGTGGAGTTTGTCCATTTGGATTAAAAAATCCTATGGATATATACCTTGATGTAACACTTAAAAAGTTTGATTTTGTATATCCAGCAGCAGGATCACCAAACTCTGCTATAAAATTAAGTGTAGAGCAATTAGAAGAAATAACTAAAGGTATTTGGATAGATGTATGTAAATAACTCTATTTTTTAAGAATAAGCATATTAATGCATCAGTAGTAAAGTGAATTTTAACTGTATGGAAGCTTAAATACAGTTGAAATTCACTTTTTTATTTACGTCACAGTATACCCAAAATTTGATATTGTAATTATTCATAAAAGTGGTAAAATAATAACGTCGGTATTTTAACGAAACCGAACGGAAATTTTGCAATGGAAAATTCCGAATTATATCCAAAATAGGAATAAGAACGGAGGATTATTTATGGAAAAAGGATTGAAATTCACATCTAAGTTTAACACAAGACAGCTTACAGTTATAGGAATGTTGTCATCTATCTCCATTATATTAGGGGTAACAGGATTGGGATTTATACCTATACCACCTCTAAAGGCTACTATTATGCACGTACCAGTTATTATAGGTGCCATACTTGAAGGACCTTTAGTAGGTGCCATGGTTGGATTGATTTTTGGGGTATTTAGTATAATACAAGCTATAACTACACCAACGCCACTTTCATTTGCATTTATGAATCCCATAGTATCTATATTACCTAGAATACTTATAGGAATATCAGTGTATTATACGTATAATGCTATTAGTAAAAAGGCCAAGCATTTAGGTATTGGAGTTGCTGCAATAATAGGTTCTTTTACTAATACTATAGGTGTACTTGGAATGATTTATGTCATATATTTAGGGCCTTATGCAAAAGCTTTAAATTTAAGTGTAGGTGCTGCTAAAAAAGGTATAATGGCAATTGCTATAACCCATGGTGTACCAGAAGCAATTTTGTCAGTTATTATAACAGTTTCAGTAGTAACTGCAGTTAATAAAATAAAACATAAATAAAAAAATAAACTCCTAAGTTTACAATTAAACTTAGGAGTTCTTTATTTGTTTGAAATAAGGATTGATTTATTAATACAACATTATTTTAATCATTAGAAAATTGTAGGCTTATTGTGATATAATAGTTTTAAAATCTATTTTTACCAGGAGGAAGAAGGAATGTTAAAAAAGAAATTTTTATTAGTAGTTTCAGCTGTAGCAATAAGCCTATCAATTTTTTGTACATCTAAAGTTAATGCTGCATTACCTGAATTTAAAAGAATTTGGGGGAATGACAGATATGAAACTTGTAGTAAAATTGTACAAGAAGGTTGGAAATCAGTAAGTGATTATGCAGTAGTAGTTAATGGAGAAAACTTTCCAGATGCTCTAAGTGCTTCAGTTTTAGCTAAAAAATATAATGCACCTATATTGTTAACTGAAGACAATAGATTAAATACTAACACTTATAATGAATTGAAAAGATTGAAAGTTAAAAAGATATTTATTGTAGGTGGTAATTCTGTTATAAAACCTATTGTGGAAAACTCAATACATAGCATGGGTATAAGTACTGAAAGATTTTGTGGTGATGATAGAAATGGAACTTCTGCAGCAGTAGCTAATGAAATTGGTACTGAAAATGGTATTATACTTACTACAGATGATGATTTTTCAGATGCATTATCTATTGCACCTATAGCAGCTAAAAATCAGATCCCAATTATCTTAATGTCTAAAGATAAGATGCCTAGTTCTATTAAAAATTTTATGACTGGTAAAAATATATCTAAAACTTATATAATTGGAGGAACAAACACAATATCTGATGATATAGCACTTCAATTTCCTAAAGTTGAAAGAATTGAAGGTAATGACATATATGCAAGGAATATAAATATCATTAATGCTTTTCAGGACAAGCTTAACTTGAATAATGTGAGTATTGCATACTCAGAAAAGTTTCCAGATGCTTTAAGTGGATCTGCATTTGCTGCATTAAATGGAAATCCTATTATACTTGTAGGAGATACTGTTAGTTTAAATACTAAGTATTTTTTAAGTACAAAAATAAATGAGATTAAGAATGTAACAGTGCTTGGAGGAACGGCAGGTATTAAAGATGCACAATTGCAAAGTATGTTTAATTCTGATAGCTCTAACAATGAATCTAACAATTCTGAAAGTCCAAGTGCGTATGAATCTATAGAAAATAATGGTTCTAGTGCTGTAAAGCAAGGCGATTGGATTTATTACAGTGGAAATAGACAAAATTCTATTAAAGGAGATTCACAGATAATTAGTGAGCTTTATAGGGTGAAAAATGATAGTTCAAGAATAGAAAAACTGTGCAATGATTTTGCACAAAAAATATGGATTAAAGATGATTGGGTTTATTATATTAATTACAAAGGTTTAAACAAAAATAATTGTCTTTATAGAATAAAAAAAGACGGAAAAATAAGAGAACAAATTACAGAAGATACTCCTACTTATGTAATTTTTGACGGTGAGTATATTTATTATTCCGAATATATAAATAATAATAATTCAAGCAATTTTGCTATGTATAAAATAAAGAGTGATGGAAGTGAAAAGCAGCGTATAGGGGACGATCATGGAATTGGTCTTTATAAAGTAGGAAATTGGATTTACTATGAGAATGTGGATGATAACTTTAAAATATACAGAATGAGCATAGATGGTGGGAATAAAAAGCTTATATGTGGAGATTCAGCTGTAAATTATATGAATATAGTAGGAAACTGGATTTACTACTGCAATAATGATGAAAATAATAATTTGTACAGAATTAAAGTTGATGGTGGAGAAAAGCAAAAACTAAATTCTGATAGTAGTAGAAATATTAATATTGTAGGAGAGCATATTTACTACAGTGGAATGAATGAAAATGATATAGGAGTTCTATATAAAATAAAAATAGATGGTTCTGAAAAGAAAATGTTAAGTGATGTAGATTGTTCCACATCAGTGGAAGTAAAAAATGGTTATGTTTACGGGTGTGGATACCAATCAAAAGGAGTTTATAAGATAAAGGATGATGGAACTGATTATAAAAATATAAACATAAATGAATCTGTTATTTCATTGCATACAGTAGGGGATTGGATATACTATATAAGATTCAATTCTACGGATATGACTAATAATTTGTATAAAATGAAATTAGATGGATCTTTAGATCAAAGAGTAGAATAAAGTTTTTTGTGAAAATTCCCCTAGGTATAAATATACTTAGGGGAATTTTTATGCTTATGTTTAAATGTTACCCGATGGCTATCAGTTTCTAAGCACTTCACACAAAAGTTAAATATAATAGAACTGAATTTAATCTAATTGAATATAATAGTTATTAATCATCAGATAATTTTTTTGAAGATACCTAAGATCTAGAGTTGAGTAAATAAATGATATTAGTGTAATATATTCTTAATATTAAGAATACAATTTAGTAACAGACTACAACCTTAAAGAGGGTGAATTTATGGAAAAAAATAGTTTTTATACTTTTAGTGAATATATGAAAAAAGAAAATAATTTACTAACTGCTTCAATGGAAGATTATCTTGAAATGATATATAGGTTATGTTTAAAAACAGGATTTACAAGAATTCATGAATTATCTAGTTGTCTTAATGTTCAACCACCTTCTACCACAAAAATGGTGCAAAAATTAGCTGAGTTAAAATTTTTAAAATATGAAAAATATGGTGTTATAATGCTTAGAGAAGATGGAAAAAGAGTTGGAAAATTATTAATGGAACGTCATAGTATAGTTGAAAATTTCCTCAGAATAATGGGTATCTCTAAATTAAATATTTTGGAAGAAACTGAAAAAATTGAACATGTAATAAGCGGACAAACAATAGAATGCATTGAGGAGTATATAAAATTTATGAAAGATAATCCAGATATAAATGAAAAGTTTAAAGAGTATAAACAGTGTAACAAAAAGTAATCAAGAATTTGTTAGTATATTTTGTTTGTAAATTAATAAAAAAACTGCAGTGCAGTTTTTTTTATATTATCCCTAAAAATAATTGCATTAATATGCTTACTAACGCTACATTAAACCATACTATGATACCTAGAATTATTGGCTTTATGCCACTTGTTATCATTTTTTTAAAATTAGCACTAAGACCAACTGCTGTAAGTGCGAGTACAATCATGAATTTTCCTAAATAATTTATATAATTTATATTAATACTTTTAAATAATCCTAAAGTATTAAGAATAGATGCTGCCATAAACCATAAGATGAACCATGGAAATACCTTAAATAAACTATAATTAACTTGACCTTTTAAGGATGCTTGCTTTTTCTTTTTATAAGACATAATTATTGCAAATATAAAAGATATAGGAATAATCATAGTTGCTCTTGTAAGCTTTACAATAGTAGCATACTCACCTGCAATATTGCTAAAAGCATAACCAGCAGCTACTACGGAAGAAGTATCATTTATGGCGGTACCAGCCCAAAGCCCAAAAGCTTTATCTGAAAACCCTATAAAATGGCCCAAAGGGGGAAATATAAGTACCGCTATAATATTGAATAAAAATATAGTTGAAATAGAATAAGCTATATCTACTTCATCTGCTTCTATAATTGGCGATACAGCACCGATAGCAGAACCACCACAGATAGCTGTGCCAACCCCTATTAAGGTGGTCATTTTTTTTGGTATATTCATAAATTTACCGAATATATAAGCTGTAGCTAAAGCAACAAATATGGTTATTAGTGTTATAGACAAAGATTCCAATCCTGTTTGACGAACTTGATTAAAACTTAAGCCTGCACCTAAAACAATAACAGACCACTGTAGTATTTTTTTAGAAGTAAAGTTTATTCCTTCTATTGTCCCATTTGGCTTTTCCCAAATATTATTTATTATTATGCCTATTAAAATCCCAAATACGGGTGAGCCTATTATAGGAAACTTATCACCAAGATAATTAGCTATAATCGAAATTATAAATACTAAAGAAAAACCTGGAATAATATTTTTAATATTTTTCATTTGTAGTACCTCCTGTAAAGTTAATAAGTAATAATCTATATATTCATTTTAATAATTTTATTATCAAAAGTAAAATATTATTGTTTTATATAAATGATAATGATTTACTTATATATAACATAGAGGTATTAATCCTATGGGGATTTGATTAAAGTGTTTATTCTAGGTTAAATTATAGTAAAATAGAATTATATACCAAGGTTTTGAAGTGTTGTTAAAGTAACAAAAGGAATATATTAAATCAATGTAATCAGGAGGGGAAAATGAAGGAAATACATTTTAATACCATAGACGGGATAAAAATAGGAAATTTTCAAGACTTAAATGGGCCTACAGGTTGTACTGTGGTAATATGTGAAGAAGGAGCATCTACTGGAGTAGATGTTAGGGGTGGATCGCCTGGTACTAGGGAAACTGATTTGCTGGATCCTGTAAATTTAGTAAATAAAATTCATGCTGTAACCCTATCTGGTGGAAGTGCATTTGGTTTAGATGCAGCTAGTGGAGTAATGAAATATTTAGAAGATAGAAATATTGGATTTGATGTTGGGGTTACAAAAGTTCCAATAGTATGTTCAGCAGTATTATTTGATTTAACTATTGGAAATCACAGTATAAGACCAGACAAGTCTATGGGGTATAAGGCGTGTGAAGATGCTCAGTTAAATGAATGCAGACAAGGGAATATAGGAGCAGGTGCAGGTGCTACAGTAGGAAAAATACTAGGAGCTGAGTATTCTATGAAAGGTGGATTAGGTTGTTATGCTGTTCAAGTAGGTGAACTTCAAGTTGGTGCTTGTATTGCAGTAAATTGTCTTGGTGATGTAGTAGATCCTCTAACGGGAGAAATCATAGCAGGAGCATTAAAAGAAGATAAAAAAACCTTTGCTGATACAGAAGAGACTATGATATCACATTATTCGGAAAAGAAAAATTTATTTAGTGGAAATACCACTATTGGAGTGGTAGCTACTAATGGAAAATTCACAAAGTCAGAAATGAAAAAAATAGCTTCTATGGCTCATAACGGCTATGGAAGAACTATGAGACCTGCACACTCTATGTTTGATGGAGATACTATATTTGCTATGGCAACAGAAAAAGTAGAGGCTGATATAAGTGTGGTAGGGCTTTTAGCTGCTAGGGTTGTAGAAAAGGCAGTACTTAGCGCAGTGAAAAATGCTGAATCTATACTAGGATATAAAGCTTATAGAGATTTAATTAAATGAAACAAATATAAACAGAATTTTTAAAAATTCTATTGTTTATATTTTATTATCATTGAGTATTAAGGGTGAGTATTGTAAAATCTATATATGTAGATAAAAACACGGTTCGCATAGTAATACGAACGTATATTAAATAATTATTAATAAGGAAATTAAAATTTATTAAGTTAGGAGAGATAATTATGACAGAAGAAATGAAAGCTAAAGATTCTATGAAGGAACTTATGGAGGGAATAGAGTCTTCTATGAAACCAGTTAGAACAGGGGAAGTAGTAAAAGGAAAAGTTATATCTGTAACAGAAAAAGAGGCTATGATAAACATAGGATATATGTCAGATGGAATACTAACAAAAAATGAAATATGTGAAAATGAAGATGTAAATCTTAAAGACATATTAAAAGAAGATGATGAAATACATGTATATATATTGAAGATGAATGATGGAGAAGGTAATCTTCTACTATCTAAAAAACGTGCAGATAAAGTAGTGGCTTGGGATGAATTAGATAAAGCATCTAAAGATGGATTGGAAATTGAAACAACTATAAGAGAGGCTGTAAAAGGTGGTGTGGTTTCCGATGTAAAAGGTATAAGGGCATTTATACCTGCATCACAATTATCTTTATCCTATGTTGAGGATTTGAAATTATTTGTAGGAAAGACTTTAACTGTAAAAGTAATTGAATTAGACAGAGAAAAAGAAAAACTTGTTTTATCTAGAAAAGAAATAGAGAAAGTTGAGGCTGAAATTAAAAAGGAACAGCTTCTAAGTAGCATTAAGCCAGGTGAAAAGAGAACTGGTGTAGTAAGTAGACTTGCTAAATTTGGAGCTTTCGTTGACCTAGGAGGGATGGATGGACTTATTCATGTTTCAGAGTTATCTTGGAAAAGAGTTAACAATCCATCAGATGTAGTTTCTGTTGGGGATAAAGTAGAAGTTTATGTACTAGGTGTAGATAAAGAAAATAATAGAATATCTTTAAGCTTAAAGGATGTAAATGAAAATCCTTGGGCAGATGTAACAGGAAAATGCAAAGTTGGAGATGTAGTGGATGGTGTAGTTTTAAAAACTTTGGATTTTGGAGCTTTTGTAGAAATTCAACCTGGAGTTGAAGGTCTTGTGCATATTTCAGAAATATCAGAAGAAAGAATAAATAAGGTTTCAGATGTGTTAAACATAGGAGATAACATAAAAGTAAAAATATTAGATATAGATAATAAGGCAAACAGAATCAGTTTAAGTATTAAAGAAGCATCAGAAAAACCAAAAGAGGACTTAAAGAAATTTAATGATTCAGAAAGTGCAGGCACTAGATTAGCAGATTTGTTAAAAGATTTTAAATTTTAATTATTAAATTATATAGACAATAAAGACTGCTGATATTTATATTAATAAGTATCAGCAGTCCTTTTACAAACTCTATTGATATTTTAATACCTTCATTACATCGTCTCTCTTTAATAGTAATTTAAATAGGGGATATCCTATGCAGGTTACAACTACAAATTCGCCTAAACAAATATATAGTGTAGATATCCAAAATGGCTGATTTAAAACAAAGAATAATTCAGCACCTATAAATACACAGTTCATAGTAGGCCAAAGTGTAGCAAAAAATAAGTTTTTAGTTTTACTTATCATATAAACACTTATAAATGTAGCCATGGTTCCAACAAATATGTCAATAATACCTAAAGGGCTGTATATATTTGATAGTGCACAGCCTAGTACCAATCCGGGAATATAAACAGGGTCTATAAATGCTAAGAGTGTCATAACTTCAGAAAATCTAAACTGGATGGCTCCATAGCTTAAAGGTGCGACAGCTATGGTAAATGCGGCATAAAGAGCAGCTGTTATAGCTATTTTAACTAATTTTTTAATATTCATCTTCATTGCCTCCAACCCCAAAATCAGTATTGTTCCAAAGTACCTCTATATTACTTTTATCTTCAAGAAAACTATAGTTTTGTTTAAACCAATTAACCAATTCATCATCTCTTTTAAGTGGTGTAGAATTTTCTACGTAAAGATTTACGCATCCATATTTAAAGTAGTTCAATAAATAATCCATATCTTTTTTTATCATGTCTTGTGTTTGCCCTTTAATCCCTACCATAAGACATATGGAGTTAAAATATTTTGCCACTTCTTCTGGTACAGAGAATACAGCTCCTTTTTTTAAAACTTCATTTCTAAAATGGTTATCAAAAGTTTCAATACCGCATTTAAAAGTAATTGGTATATTGAAAAACTGTTCCATTTCTTGGAGTCTATGCCTATAAATCCAGTGACTTTCTAAAAATAGCTTTTCTATGCCTTTAGAATCTATTATATTCTTTATATCTTGTAGAGTTTCATTAGGTAGCTCAAAACAACTTCCAGAATTTATAACCTCTAGAACTTTATGTTTGCCTTTAACATTTTGAAGAACTTCTCTATTGAAATTTATATTGAATTGGGTGTCAATACTGTTATCTTCTATATAATCACAGAATGTACACCTACCCCATATGCAGGGTGAAGCTTTTAATAAGACAATTTCTCTTTTGTTTTTATGATCAATAACATTGTAACGAATCATATATATTTTCCTCCTTGTTTTATTATTTTAAGAAGTGGTTAGGCAAGGAACACTTCTCTAAAGTACCAATATATTATAGCACAAACAGCTATTACTGAAAACCTTAGACAACAGTTCTTTGATAAATTTAGTGATAGATATAAAATTATGTCCATGTTGTAAAAAAGGAAAAATATATATAAAATACAATATTTTAATAAACATTTATTGAAAGCTTGAAATTTATGGATTAAACTAAGGAAAAGGAAATATTTATATCAAATATGAGTATACCAATATAGAAAATATGTTATGATTTTTATGATAGTTAGGTTGAAATAGTACATTATGAAGTTAAATTAAATATGACCTTCAAAAATTATTTTTAGCAAAACGGGTCAAGTAAAAATCGATAAAAATATGTTATCCTTTATGCAAGAGGTGAGAACATGGAAAATTGGGAAAAAATAAATGCGGTACATCGTATGCAAATTTATATTGAGAATCATATAGCTGAATCAATAACACTTTATATGCTTGCAAATACAGCAGGATATTCGCCATGGCACTGTACAAGGATTTTTAAGGAATTAACAGGTAAAACACCATTTGAATACATTCGAGCACTTCGTTTGTCTCGGGCGGCTGTTAGATTGAGAGATGAGGATGTTAAAATAATTGATGTTGCACTTGATTTCGTCTTTGACTCACATGAAGGTTTTACAAGGGCATTTTCCAAGCAGTTTGCGATGACTCCTAAATATTACTGCAAAAATACTCCTCCGCTAAAACTTTTTATGCCCAGTCATATCCGTGATTATTACCTTATGCTACAAAAAGGAGAGGATAATATGTCTAAAAGTTCTAATGTGAAAACAGTTTTTGTACAAGTGATTGACCGTCCTGCAAGAAAATTAATTTGGAAACGTGGTATTAAAGCAAAACATTATTTTGAATATTGCAAGGAAGTAGGATGTGATGTATGGGGAGTTCTTTCTAGTATCAAAGAAGCCATGTATGAGCCTATTGGAATGTGGATGCCGGAAAACTTACTTAAACCAGGTACATCACCATATACTCAAGGTGTAGAAGTTCCTGTAAGTTATGCAGGAGAAGTACCAGAAGGATTTGATTTAATTGACCTTCAACCCTGCAAGATTATGGTTTTTCAAGGACAGCCTTATGATGACGAAAAATTTGATGAAGCGATAAACGAACTATGGGATACTATGAAAAATTATAATCCTGAGATTTATGGATTTAAATGGGCAGATGAAGATGGACCGAGATTTCAATTGGCACCTATGGGATACAGAGGATACATTGAAGCAAGACCAGTAAAACAGCTAAGTATAAAATAAGCCAGTAATAATTTTCATTCATGGAAGGAATTCTAAATGAGCAAGAAACTTATAATAATAAATGGGACAATGGGTATAGGGAAAAGTGCAACTTGTAAAGAATTAAATAAACATCTTAATAATTCGGTGTG
>CAZKOJ010000039.1:0-28737 GCA_964554365.1 uncultured Clostridium sp.
GTTTCAGAACAATATATAGCAGCTGCAATACAGTTAAAATTCACTATACCACTTACATCGCATTTCGCTTATATTTCTACGTTTTTTTGCATATAAGCTCTAACATACTGTTCAAAATTCCATTTTTCAAGAAATTTATCTGCACTTTTATATCCTAAGTCAAATAACCTTAAGCTTTTATCCCTTGTTATATGGAATTCTGTAGTTTTAACCCCAGCTGTGGGTATGGCTATAGTTCTTACTCTGTCTTTGTCTGTTAAATATGTTTCATCGTAGTTATCAATTATGGATTCTACTAAATCCATTACAAAGCATAAAAAATCATTTTTTTCTTTTTTGCTACATGTTTCAGGTGGATTTTCAAATTTAAATCCAAAGGTAGGGCGTTTAGGAACTCCAGTAACATCAAATATCCACACAGGAAAATTGCTTAATATTCCCCCATCCACTACAAAGCTATATTTATTTTCATACATCAATTTTTCAGGTTTAAAATAAAAAGGAATGCTTATACTCATTCTAACAGCTTTAGAGATTTTAAATTCCATAGGGTCAATTCCGTATTTCACAAGATCGTCTGGCAAAATGAGAATATTTTTTTTAGTTATATCTGAAGCTATTATCTTTAGATTGGATTTTTTATTTACACTTATATCCTTAAACTTAGTTTTTCCTTTAGCTTCTAGTAATTTGTCAATCCAACTTTCTATATAATCTCCTGAGTAAAGACCTTTATCTATTATAATTCCAAGAATTTTCCCCACTAAAGGCAGTGATTGCAATTTATTTTTATCTAAAAATTTATTGTAATCTAGTGTAGAAATTATATTTTTTAATTCTATTCCAGAATATCCTACAGCTAATAATGAAGCTATAATTGCTCCTGCAGAGGTTCCAGCTAAGTTTTCCCATTGATATCCTAATTGTTCAAATTTGCAAATTGCTCCTACAAATCCTATAGCTTTTACTCCGCCTCCTTGAAAAACAGCGTCAGCTTTCAAACCATCTCACCTTTTCAAATATTAATACCCTAATATATTATTAAATTCCTAATAATTCTGTGATTAAATTATCAAGTGATTCTTAAACTCAGGTGGAGTTTGCTTATTAGGAATACCTCTCTCCATCTGTCTTAGAAGAACTTATCCAGGGGCGTAGCAGCCGTCATCCCCCACCTTGAAGAGGATGGGGGTGTTACGGATGGTAGCCATCGGATAAAAAATAAGCACCAGTATTTCCTACTGGTGCATAATTCTTAATCCTCTAATCTAGCTATAGCATCTGTCATAACGCATACCCTTTTATTTTCTTTTATGTCATGAACTCTTACAAAGTCATATCCCTTCATTATTCCTATGGCTGTAGTGGCTAATGTCCCCTCCATCCTTTCCTCTGTAGGAAGATTTAAGGCATTTCCTATCATTAATTTTCTTGAAGTCCCTAAAAGTAAAGGATATCCTAGCGTTCTGAAATCTTCAAGATGTTTCATAACACTTAAGTTTTGTTCATAGTTTTTTGCAAAACCTATACCTGGATCCAATATAATGTTTTCAGGTTTTACACCAGCCTCTAACGCAATATTTATACTACCTTTTAAATCCTGTAATATATCTGGTATGAGATTTTTATAATCTTTATCTTCCCTATTATGCATTAAGCAGCATGGCACTCCATACTTTGCTGCCACTTCTGCTATGTATGGATCCTTTTTAAATCCCCAAATATCATTTATAAGTGAGGCACCTTGTTTTACAGCTTCTTCTGCTACTTTTCCTTTATATGTGTCAATAGAAATAGGTACCTCTATTTCTTTAGTTAAAGCTTTTATTATAGGAATAACTCTTTTTAATTCTTCATCCTCAGCTACTGATATATGGTTAGGTCTTGTAGATTCACCACCTATATCTATTATGTCAGCTCCCTCTTCTATCATCTGCTTTGCATGTTGTATGGCATTTTCTATGTTATTAAACCTTCCACCATCAGAAAAAGAATCTGGGGTAACATTTAAAATCCCCATAACATAAGTTCTTTTGCCAATTTCAAAATCTTTCTTTCCTATTTTCATTGTTTTTTTCATATTCTCTTATGGTTAAACTAAAACTTAACCATATTCCCTCCTCTTTTATATAAAATATATTTGGAAACCCTTAGGCCTCTATTTATCTCAATCTACTTATATATTGTTCATATTTTTCTCTTATTTTTTCTATAACATTATTATTTTTCAATGTTTCTCCTGAAATTTCGTATACATTCATAACTCCCATAATACTATTGGTCAAAAAAACACCTTCTGAATTCATCAAATCTTCTCTTGTAAAGTTTCCTTCTATAACATTATAATTCTTAATAATATATTTTCTAATGGTCCCATTTAGTAATCCACATTGGATTTTTGGCGTGTATATCTTTCCGTTTTTTATAAAAAATACATTAGATACACTTCCTTCTGTTAAATTATCTTTAGTATTTAAAAATAACACTTCATTATATCCTTGGTTTATACATTTTTCATGTTCTAATATATTTTCAAGATAATTCATAGATTTTAAATAAGTAAGTGTAGAATATTCATTTCTTTTTACATCACTTATTTTTACTCTAAAACCTTTTTTATAATGCTCATCTATATAGTTGTTTTTTCTAGAAGTAAAAACAATATTTTTCTCAGTTACTACTAATTTTAAAACATTATTCTTGCAATTCAGTTTTAAAACTGCATTCATTACTTCTTCACTAGTTATTACATTATCTATACCTATAATTTCAAGCCCATTATTTATTCTATTTAAGTGTTCCTCTAAAAACAGCGGTTCATTTTTTACTAGCATAGTTTCAAAAAGTCCTCTTCCAAAATAAAAACCACTATCTAAAATAACCTTTTCCTCGTCTATTAACTCACCATTTAAAAGTATCATAATTATTCTCCATTTCACATACAGTAAATCTTAATTAAACTTATCAATAACTTATGGATACTAATCCACTCTCTTGTAGATGTTAAGTAATATCATGCTAAGAGTTAGTTATTAGATAAAACTCTCATAAGTGCCCTTGCTTTATCCAGAGTTTCCTCATACTCTGATTCTTTATCTGATTCCCAAGTAATTCCTCCACCAACTCCCAAATAAGCCTTTCCACTTTTCATAAGTATAGTTCTAATTACTATATTTAAATCCGCATTACCATCAAATCCTAAATAACCTATACATCCAGTATATATATTTCGCCTAGTAGGCTCTAATTCCTCTATGATTTCCATAGATCTAACCTTTGGTGCTCCAGTTATAGATCCCCCTGGAAAACATGCTTCAATACAATCTATTGCAGTATATTCATTTTTCAGTTCACCAACTATTGTAGACACTAAATGAAATACAGTGCTATACTCTTCTAATTCAAATAATTCTGTAACCTTTACCGAACTAGGCTTGCACACTTTGCTTAAATCATTTCTCTCCAAGTCTACAATCATAAGAAGCTCAGCATGATCCTTTTCACTATCTATAAGTTGTTGTTTGTTTTTTAAATCTTCTTCCTTAGTTTTCCCTCTAGGTCTCGTTCCTTTTATTGGCCTTGTTTCTACAAAATTATTTCTAATTTTCAAAAATCTCTCCGGAGAAGAACATACTATGCTGAAATCTTCTATATTCATAAATGCTGCAAAAGGTGCTGGATTTATATGTCGTAAATCTCTATAAACAGCATAAGGCTCCTTAGTTGTTTCACATGAAAATCTTTGAGTTAAATTCGTAATGTATATATCTCCACTTCTAATATATTGTCTAACTTTTTCTACAGTATCTATGTACTCAGTCTTCCCAAAATTAGATATAAATTCATTACTACTATGTGTTAACTTGGGATACTGAACTTTCTTGCCTTTACATATTATATTTTTTATTTCTCCAATACTATCTTTCCATGGATGCAATATACCTAGCGCTGTAACAAAAATTTTTCTTTGTAGGTTGTCCATTATTATTGCGTTGTCATAAAAATAAAAGTAACAATTCGGTATTTTTATATCTTCTAACGCTAATGTTGGTATTTCTTCTACAACTCTTCCTAAGTCATAAGAAAAATACCCCATAGCACCTGCTACATAAGGAATTTCTGTATTATTTTCTATTTTATATTTATTTATAAGTTTTTTAAGCTGTTTGAAAGGGTCTTCATCTTTAAAACTTTCACCATTTATGCTACATATCCCATCCTCATATTTGAAAGTTGAAAAGGCATTCAATCCTATAAAAGAATATCTTCCTAGTTTTTCTGAATCCATACCACTATCTAGCAACATAACTTCTTTATCCTCTTTAAATAATGAATATATATCAAAACCATCTAACTCTGTTTTTATTTCTTCAATTAAAACCTGCATAAACGTTACCCCCAAATTTTTTTGATGTTATTCTCACTTATATAACGGTCTTAGCTTGCTTTAAAAAATTTTTCAACATTTCATGTCCATACTCTGTAAGTTCTGCTTCTGGATGAAATTGTACACCTTCAACTAAAAACTTCTTATGCCTTACTCCCATTATAACTCCATCTGCAGTTTCTGAAGTCACCTCTAAGGATTCTGGCAAGCTCTCTTTTTCTATTATAAGTGAATGATATCTTGTAACTTTCACAGGATTTTTTATTCCTTCAAAAACACCTTTTCCTTTATGATATACTTCAAATACTTTTCCATGAACAGGTTCTTTTCCCTTAACTATGCTTCCACCAAAAGCATATCCTATACTTTGATGCCCTAAACATATACCTAAAATAGGTATTTTGCCTGCGAATCTCTTTATTACCTCCACACAAATTCCTGAATCTTCAGGAGACTTAGGCCCTGGAGATATTATAATTCCTTGTGGCTTCATTTTTTCTATATCTTCTATAGTCAACTTATCATTTCTACATATTTTCACATCTTCTTGCAGTTCTTCTAAATATCTCACTAAGTTATAAACAAAAGAATCATAGTTATCAATCATTAAAAACATAGACTCACCCCTTAGCACTTTTATACTAGGCATATGAAAGAAAATAACAAGTCAAAGATGCGACGAATATTTTGTGTCAGGCAAGGAAACAGATTCCGCTGATAGTTGTTCTATCAAAGGATTCTGCTGATGCAGTATGACACAAAATAGAGTAGCAGACGACTAGTTATTTTTTTGAATGTGCCCTGAACCTCTAGTAATCCTTTATATATTTATTTGTGTTACAAAAGAAACTTAGTTCAGATATATTATATCACTTTTTTACATATTGGGAATTGCCAATAGAAAACTAGTAATCAATCTCTTAAAAAAATAAACACTTCATACAAACAGAATATTCGCAATGATAAAATCTCTGTTCATATGAAGTGTTTTTGTATCAAATGATTCTAATCTTAAGATAAAATTTTCTTATTAAGAATTCTTACTGTATCAATGATTTTATATCTACACTTTTCTTAAGCATTCCATTTTCCATTAAAAACTTTTGTGTTTTTTCTATTTCTTTTATATCCTTTTCTGTTATTTTAGGACTAAAATCATACCAGTTGTACATTTCCTTAACTTTATCAACAGATATTTTCGTTTCTTCTGAAGCCAGCTTATAAGTTTCTTCTGGATTATCCTTCATAAATTGAATGCTCTTACTATGAATATCCATATATCTTTTTGCTATATCCATATGTTTATCCAAAAAATCTTTCCTAGCAGCAATTACTATAGTAGCATCTAATATACCTTCACCACTTGTAATAACATGTGCACCCTTTTCTAATGCTTGAGGTACTGCTGGTCCCGCAACTAATGCCACATCAGCACTATTTGACATCATAGCTGAAACACCCTGTGGTATTCCCATATTTATAAACTGTACATCTTCAGCTTTCATATTTTCATTTTTAAGTGCACCTAATAGCAGTTGATGAAGTATAGTTCCTTTGGGTCCCACTATTTTTTTCCCTTTTAAATCTTTTACAGATTTTATTTCTGGATCTTTAGCCATAATTGTAAAGGCTTTTGGCGCTCTACTATACATGCCAATTATTTTAATATTAACTCCATTAGCTGCAGCTAAAATAACTGAAGTAGCTCCTATAGCATTGCAAAAATCTAGTGATCCTGCAGCTACTGCCTCTGTCATTTTAGATCCTTCTGTAATTTCAGGAAAAGTTACCTTTATTCCATCCTTTGAAAATTCATTTTCAAATAAATTCTTTTTCTTCTCTATTATAGACGGAACATTTAAAGGTGATTTAACATAAGAGATATTTATATTATTTATCTTCTCCTCTGTTATTTTTTTGTCTGTATTGTCACTACTAGCCTTCTGCTTTGTACCACTACACCCACTTAAGAATGTAGTAATAACCATTACCGCACTTAATAAAAAACTTAACTTTTTGAATTTTTTCAATTTTATCCCCCCAAAATTATTTTATTTTACTAAAGTAAACTTTTTCATATTGAAAATGATTTAAGTATGTCCTCTCTTAACTTGAGAAATTTAAAATCTGAAGTATCTCTATAGTAATCCATATTTACAGGTATTTCCTTCACTAAAAACCCATTATCCATAACTATTATTTTCTGTCCTAAATAAATAGCTTCATCTATATCATGAGTAACAAACACTATGGTCTTTTTATTTTCTAAAAATATATTTATAAATTCATTCTGAAGCTTTCTCCTATTAAAAGCATCCAGAGCTCCTAATGGTTCATCCATTAGAATTATTTCTGGATCATAGCAAAGAGTTCTTCCCAGTGCCACTCTTTGAGCCATTCCTCCAGAAATTTGTGAAGGATATGCTTCTTTAAATCCTTCTAACCCTAACATACTTAAATATTTATTTACTATATTATAAACTTCACATCTATCCTTATTATTTATAAGAGGGAATGCCATATTTTCCTCTACAGTAAGCCAAGGCATTAATCTAGGTTCTTGAAAAACTATGCCAACCCTTTTTTTAAAATCATTTTTTAATACTTTTTTATTTCTCTGTATAAACTCTATATTTCCTTCTGTTTCATTTTCTAGTCCACATATTATTCTAAGTAAAGTAGTTTTTCCACATCCACTTTTTCCAACTATAGTTACAAAGCTTCCATCTTCTATGGATAAATTCACATTATTCAAAGCATTAAATGTACTACCTTTTATATTAAAATTCTTGCACAGATTCTCTATTTTTAGCCCTGCCATAATCTACCTCTTTTCCATAGGAATGCATAAACTTACTAGTCATTTTAATAAAAATGTAATCAACAGTGTATCCCAAAATACCTATTGAAAAAATTCCCACTAATATAATGTCCGGCCTAGACAGTTGCTCTGCATCCATTATCATATAACCTATACCAGAAGAAGCTGCTATAAGTTCTGCTCCCATAAGTGATCTCCAACTATAGCCTAGCCCTAATTGAATACCTGTTATTATAGAAGGTATTGCTTGTGGTAAAATTATCTTTAAAAACTTGTCTCTATTATTAAATTCAAAAACCTGACCTACTTCTAAAAGTTTTTCATCATAATTTGTAATTCCATTAAGGGTATTTGAAAATATAGGAAAAAATGTTGCAAGAAATATAACTGCCAACTTTGAAACCTCGCCTATTCCAAACCATAATATTAATATGGGGATAACTGCAATAGGCGGTATATGTCTCATAAATTCTAAAAAGGGTTCCAAATAGCTCATAGATTCCTTTTTCATACCTACTAAAATGGCCATTGGAAAAGCTATTATAAAAGTTATAAAAAAGCCCAAAATAACCCTAGAAAAACTTACACCCAAGTTTTTTATCAATATACCATTTTTAATTAATTCAAAACCAGTACTACATATATTTAAGGGATTTGGTATTATATAATCATTAAATATATGCAATATAGACCCAGTCCACCATACAAATATAATAATTAAAGGTATAACAATTCCTTTTAAATTTTTCATTTAATCCCTCTTTCTTAAACGACAAAAAACCGTTCCTAAAAAGTAATTCTTAAGGAAAGGTTGCACTTTTACAAACATACAATTTAAAATATGTTTTGTATTTAAACTTTCCCTTCAGATTAGAAAATTCTTTTCTGTTAGGTATACTTTTTTATAAGTTTTAAAATTTGAAGTCAAATATTTCGGATATTTCCAAACATATCTGATTTAACAAAAAATTCTTACTTAATAATTTTATCACTATAATTAAAATTCATCAACTAAAATAATTTTACTACACCTTGACAAATTTTAACTCTATATGTATAACTAGATTATTAATATTGGGGGGTTTTTTCATGACAGAAAAAAGAATTTATTTTTTAATGATTTTATCTACTATTTTTTGGGCTGGAGCATTTATTGCAGCCAAGCTATCTGTACCTTTCATACCACCTTTTACATTAACTTTTTTAAGGTTTTTTATAGCATCTATTATACTTTATTTTGTAATACTATATAAAGAAAAACATATATATAAACTTACCAAAAAAGATATACCCGTATTTTTGTTTACAGGCATAGTTGGGATGTTTGGGTATCATGTATTATTTTTTCTTTCTATAAAATACACTACAGCTATAAACTCTTCAATAATAGGTGCATCTAATCCTATAATAACTACATTACTTTGTATAGTTTTCTTAAAAGATAAGGTTACCTATAAAAGGTTATTAGGAATAGCTCTTTCCTTTTTGGGCGTGTTTCTTACAATAACAAATGCAAATATTTCTGCTATTTTCTCTATTTCCTTTAATAAAGGCGATATTTTCATGGTTTTAGCTGTAACTCTTTGGGCAATTTATTCTGTATACAGCAAAAAAGTTATGCCAAACTATTCACCAATAACTTTAACATTTTATAGCTTCTTGTTTTGCACTATTTTTTTAATTCCATTTGTTGTTTATGAAAATCCAATAAAAATTATAAATAATATTCCTTATTATTCATATATAGCAGTACTATATATGAGTATATTTCCATCTGTTATAGGGTACTTAGTTCAACAAATGTCCATTAAAACTATTGGTCCAGCAAAAACATCTATTTTTATAAATTTAATTCCTGTTTTTTCAATAATATTATCTGTTATTATTTTAGGTGAAACCGTAACTACTATAAAATTATTTACAACTCTCCTTATAATTATAGGAGTTTATATTTGTCAAAAAAATTAATATAAACAGGTCCTTGCTAAAATAATTATAAGCTATTATAGTAGCAACGACCTGTTTATCCGATAGCTACCCGCCCCTGGATAACGATTTCTAAGCTTCAGATGGGGTCAAAACCCCACCTGAAACTAAGAACTCTGTTTATAATAATGATTAATATATAAGATTAATAATAAGGGAACTCAATAAAATAAAAGTTTTTTCACATTACATTTACACTCTCTAAGCTTACTGCATTAACTTTTACTAGTTGCAATATTCAAGGTTTTTTCTACTGCAATTATTATCAATGGTATAAGTACAATTTGAATTACTATACCTGGTAATCCTTTAACGAATAATCCTCCAAGCACAATATTAAACTTAAATGGCTTGGCCATTATTATATGTAATATAACGTAAGTTCCTATTATATTTACAAATCGTCCTGTAATCATGCCTACTATTAAAGATGGATATAAGCCAACTCTTAGTTTATTATATAAAATAGATATAACTAAACCATACGTAGCCAATTCTAAAACCATTACATATACAAATGGAAATGGAGGCATTCCTGTAAATACATGGCTTAGTATAGGTGTCAAAATGCCCACTATCATTGCATATCTAGGTTTTAGTAAGAACGCACCTATTAATATAGGAATATGCATTGGTAAAAATATACTTCCTGCATCCTTTATTCCATGAAAAAAATAAGGCAGTATTAATCCTATTGCTATAAGCATAGCTGCTCTCACTATTTGTTTTAAATTCGATTCTTTCTTCATATATAACTCCTCCTTATGTTTAAAATACATTTTATTATAATATCCAGCAATTATTGTTCCAAATTAAAAAACATTGTTATATTTAGGTATAATGTGGTTTTTAGTTACTTTTATTAATTTATTAATTATCATTTTAATAACTATAGTTTCAATATGATAATAACTTCATATTTGTTATCATATTGAAACTATAATTTTAGAAAGTCCTATAATACAATTTTATTGTTATACAATAAGACTTTAAATTTTATTTTCATAAGCTTGATATTAATAATCTTTGGTGGTATATTTTATATATTACTGTATATACACCTGTAAAATATTTTATGTATACACGGAGGCATATTATGAACGATAGTTTAAAAGAAAAAATATTAAAATTAAAAAAAGAAAAAGATGCACTAATATTAGCTCATTATTATCAAAGAGCTGAAATACAAGATATTGCCGATGCTGTTGGTGATTCTTATTATTTAAGCAAAGTTGCAAAGGACTGTAGCAACAATATAATAGTTTTTTGTGGTGTCAAGTTTATGGCTGAAAGTGCAAAAATACTATCTCCTGAAAAAACTGTGCTTTTACCTGCTTTTGACGCTGGATGTCCTATGGCTGACATGGCTAATGTTAAAGATATTCTAAGATTAAAACATAAACATCCTACTGCTAAAATTGTTTGTTATATAAACTCTTCTACAGAGGTTAAAGCAATTTCAGATGTATGCTGCACTTCATCTAACGCAATAAATATAATAAACAATCTGGATGCAGAAGAAATAATTTTTATTCCTGATAAAAATTTAGGAGAATATGTACAAGAAAAAATAAAAAATAAAAAAATTATATTATGGCATGGTTTCTGTATAACCCATAAAAAGGTGAATGTTGGACAAGTGTCAGCTATAAAGGAGCTTCATCCTGACATACAAATATTAGTTCATCCTGAATGTGAAAAACCTGTAAGAGAACTTGCTGATTTTATTGGAAGTACAGGTGAAATTATAAAATTTGCAAATAAAAGCTATAGCGAAAAATTTTTAATCTGTACTGAGGAAGGAGTTCTTCATCAACTAAAAAAAGAAAATCCGACTAAAAAATTTTATGTTCCTAGTGGTGGTATGAGCTGTATTAATATGAAAAAGACCTATTTAGAAAATGTATACGAAAGTCTATTAAATATTCAGTATGAAATAGAACTAGATATCTCTATAAGAGAAAGAGCCTATAAATCCCTTATACATATGCACGAACTTGGAGGCAAATAATATGGATATTTACACTGATGTTTTAATTGTAGGTACAGGTGCTGCAGGCCTTTATTCCGCACTTAACTTAGAAAAAAGTTTAAAAATAACAATGATTTCAAAAGGTAAAGCAGAACAATGTAACTCTTCCCTAGCACAAGGTGGTATTTCTGTAGCTAGGGGATATGATGATATAGATTTATTTATAGAAGATACTTTAAAAGCAGGCTCTTATAAAAATGATATTAATGCATTAAAAATACTTGCTGAAGAATCCATAGAGAATATAAACTTATTGTGTGAAATGGGATTTGATTTTGATAAAGATGAACATGGACTAGGCTACACTCGTGAAGGTGCACACAGTATAAATAGGATAGTACATTATAAAGATAGGAGTGGTGAAAGGCTAGAAAAAACGCTTTTGAAGGAAGTTTCATCCAGAAAAAATATTGTAATATGTGAAAATTGCACCATGGTAGATATAATAAAAAAGGATAATATTTGTGCTGGTGCAGTATGTATAAAAGAAAAAGAACAATTTAACATACATTCAAAAATAACAATTATAGCTATGGGGGGAATAGG
This sequence comes from uncultured Clostridium sp., assembly GCA_964554365.1. Lineage (GTDB taxonomy): Bacteria > Bacillota > Clostridia > Clostridiales > Clostridiaceae > Clostridium_AM. The sequence goes on from CAZKOJ010000039.1 coordinate 11,773, forward strand.
CGGAGTATTCAAAAATTCTACAAATGAAAAAATATTAACTGGAGATGGAATTTCCATAGCTTTAAAAAATAATATAAGAGTAAAAAATCTAGATTACATACAATTTCATCCTACCGCTTTTTTTACAAAAGATATAAAAGAAAGAAGATTTTTAATATCAGAATCTCTTAGAGGAGAAGGTGCTCAACTTATAAATTCTAAAGGCAAAAGATTTATAAATGAACTTCTTCCGAGAGATGTGGTTACAAAATCCATATATGAGGAAGAAAAAAACACGAATTCCCCCAATGTATATCTTGATGTAAGATTCATGGATAATAGGTTTTTAAAAAATAGATTTCCTAATATATATGAAAAATGTTTGGAAAATGGCATAGATATATCCAAAGATCCTATTCCAGTTTCTCCAGCTCAACATTATTTTATGGGAGGTATCGAAGTGGATCTTTATGGAAAAACCTCTATGGAAAATCTTTTTGCTTTTGGAGAATCAAGTTGTACAGGCGTTCATGGTGCTAACAGATTAGCTAGCAATTCACTTTTAGAAGCGCTAGTTTTTTCAAAGCGAGGATCAGAAAAAATAAATACATACATAGCAAATATACCCATGTTAAAGATTAACCCCCCCTCATTAAATTATAATAAAACATATTACGAAAACTTAAATAAAAAAATTTTCATAGAATCAATAATAAAAGTGAGAGGAGATATGAAAAATGAACTGGTTACTTGCTGATAAAATAATAAAGAATGCTCTTAACGAAGATATTTACTATGGAGATATAACTACAGAATCCATTATAAAGGAGTATAAAAAGGCAAAAGTGGATTTAATAGCAAAGGAAGATGGTATAATATCTGGCTTAGATGTATTTAAAAAAGTTTTTTTAATACTTGGAAATGCTGAAGTAAACTTTTTTACAAAAGATGGCGAAAAAATTTTAAAAGGTGAAAAAATTGCTGAGATTTCTGGAGATGTAAGAACTCTTTTAACTGGAGAAAGAGTGTCCTTAAATTTTCTCCAACGAATGAGTGGAATTTCTACTCTTACAAGAAACTTTGTAAAAGAACTTGAGGGTAGTAAAATTAAACTTTTAGACACAAGAAAAACTACTCCTAATCTAAGAATGTTTGAAAAATATGCTGTAAGAATCGGTGGTGGATATAATCATCGTTTTGGACTCAATGATGGCATACTTATAAAGGACAACCATATTGCTGCTGCTGGTAGTATTAAAACTGCAGTTAATATGGTAAGGATTAATGCTCCGTTTGTAAGAAAAATTGAAGTTGAAGTTGAAAATTTACAACAAGTTGAGGAAGCTTTAGATGCTAATGCTGATATAATAATGTTAGATAATATGAATATATCTTTAATGAAATCTGCATTAAAAATAATAAATGGAAAAGCTGAAACAGAGGTTTCAGGTAATATAACTTTAGATACTATAAAAGATATAATTAAAATAAATATAGACTATATATCAACAGGATCTTTAACACATTCTTTTAAAGCTTTAGATTTAAGCATGAAAAACTTAACATATTAAAAAAGGTATTAAACCTCCTTTTAAAACTAAAAATAAGAATGTTGATTATAATAAAAAGGAGGATTCATATATGGATAGAAAACAAGAGGAAGATAGAGAATTTCAAAAGAGACGAGTACAAGAACAAAATGAAAACAGAATAGATCAATTAATTAGCACTGTAGAAAACTATACAAGAACTGAAAGACACATAGAAGAAAACTCTGATATAGGCGATCCTAAAAGGCTTAAACATGCAGAAGGGATTCAAAGTGAAAGGAAATCAGAAATTGAACATTTAAGAGATAATATTGTATATGGTGATGCATGTTCTGATGATAATTTGGCAAACTTAAAAGAAAATTATGAGGATACAAAAGAGTATCTAGATCATTATGGTTCAAAAATGAATAAAGAAGATCTAAAAAATATAGAAGAAAAACAAAAAAATAGATTAAATTCACTTAATGAAATGAAATAGATTGATCTTTAATTATGGTGCAACAACAAAATATAAATTAAATAAAGGGTGAACAATAAATTTGTATTCGCCCTTTATCCTATTATTAATCTTCCTTATAGAAATATTATAGCTGCCATAACAGTACATGCTATACCTATAAGTACCGGGATTAAATTTTTTTTTGCCAACTCAAAAGGCTGTACATCACATATTGCAGCCACAGGTACTACGCTCCAAGGAATTATAGTACCGCCTCCAATCCATATAGTTATTACCTGGCCTAGCGCAGCAAGCCCTTCCCTATTTATGTTAACATTTTCTGAAAAAACCTGAGCTAAAGTTCCTATAAGGGGCAGTCCCGAAAAGCCTGAACCTCCAATTCCTAAAAGTGCGCTTATACCTGTTTGCATTAGTATTACTGATATTTTATTTATAGGAAATTTTTTAGATATATACAGTCCTATATCCGCAAGAATTCCATTAGAACCTGGTCCTGATCCTAATATATCTACTGCAGTCTCTTTACTTCCTAGAAAGAAAAATGCTCCTATAATAATAATTGGAGCAAAAACTTTCATTCCAAATATAAATCCCTCTTTTATACTTCCAGCTACCTCGCCTAACGCTATTTTAAAATTGTATTTTATTACATAGATCACTGTAGTAATAACAACTGCAGTACCTCCTATAAGAGATGTAGCTTCAGCCCCTTTAAATTTAAATTTATACATTAAAAATATATCTGTAATAAATGCTAATGGAGTAAGAATAGATACTATTTTTGCTGAGAATTTTACAACATCTGTTTTAGTTTTACTATCTTCTCCTTGGTCTATAACTGTATTTATTGTAGTATCTCTTTTCATCATAATAAAAGCAGTAATAAGAGTTGATACACTCATTACTCCCCAAAGCAATATACTAGACTCTATTAAATGAAATGGATTATCGAGACCTAAAGCTTTAGATGTAATAGCCGGTGCAGCTTGTATAAAAAAATCACTGGACAATGCCATTCCATTACCAAATAAATTCAAAGCTACTGCAGCCCAAATAGGTGACATACCAGATTTCAAGGCAGATGGAACCATTATTGTTCCTATAAAAGCTACTGCTGGAGTGGGCCATATAAACCAAGATACAACAAGCATAGTAAATCCTAATATAAAAAAAGACAATGTAGGATTTATCATAAGCTTATTCATAGGTTTTACCATAAGCTCATCTGCACCTATGTCCTTTAATGCTTTAGACATAGAACTTATGAGAGAAATTATAACAATTATTTCAATAAATTCTCTTCCTGATACTACTACTGCTTTATATATAATTTGTATTGAATTTAAAATATTCCCTGTAGCAATATACCCTATAACACCTATACCTATTAGACAAGGTAAAATCACATCTTTTTTATAAATCATTATAATTATAATAATTATTATAGTTATTACATACGTATAATGAAGTGCTCCTATTTGTACCATAACATTCCAACTTTCTTATATGAAATTATTAATATGAAGTAAACCTTAATTCAAGCAGCATTTCTCTATTACCACTATTGGATTTGCCACTTTACATCTTCAATCTCCCTTTTAAATGCCACTTAGGCATTTAACATAATACATTATTATGCCCATATATATTTTTTTCACAAGTTAAAAATATTAACCATACTTTTAGAAAACTTAACTATACTAATTCTATTAATTTAAGAAGGATTTTCAATATAATTAATAGAACTTAAATTTTAAGTTGATTATATTTCATAGAATTGCTTGAAATATAAAATTAATTATTATATAATAATTAATATCACAATCTGTGAAATTAAGGAAAGGAATGAATGTAATGGAAACAGATATAGACTTTAATTCTCTTATAACTTCTATAGGAGCTTGCTGTCTTGGTGAAAATGATTGCGGTACTTGTACTAAAGAAAATTGTCTTATAGGATATTGCAAAAAAAATCTTTTAACCTGTTTAAAAACTGGAGAACAATTTTTAGAAGGTGAAATAGAAAATATTCCTTTATTTGATACAAAAGTTTTTGATGAAAGCTCTGTAATTGAAACCATAGCCGTAACTCTCAATCAATGCAAAAATTGCAATGCATACCATGATGAAGAGTGCATTATAAATATGCTAAGAAGTGCTTGTGAAGTAATACTACTTGGAAATCCCAAAGACTATAATGGAAGTGTTCTTCTTTATTTAAACGAAATTAAATCAGATAATTCACAGATGTCAGATAAAATATACGAGGCATTTTTAAAAAACAAAAAATAGTTTTGCATAAGGCATCTTCAAAAAAATAACTAGTCAGTATTCTGGTCTATTTTCTTTCATATGACTAATATTTAATTTAAATAAATTATATAGAGAGAAAGGAAGTATAAAAATGGACGATATTAAGTTAACAATTGAAACTGGTTTAGGTGAAACTAAGGGTACAACCCTTGAAAGATCTGTTAAGCAAACATTTACTGGTGAAACAAAAGAAGCTGGTTTATACATTGCCATAGCTCGTCAAGCTCAAAGACAAGGTTACGGCGATATAGCTGAAATTTTAAAAGTTTTAGCTATGGAGGAGATAGATCATGCAGCAACTTGTGCAGAACTAAATGGTATGATAACATCTGATTGTTTTGAAGATATACGACAAATGTTAGAAGGTGAAATTTTTGCTAATAACGCCAAAAGAGAGGATGCATTAAAAGCTAATGAATTACAAATAGATGCTGCTAAAGAATTCTTTAACATTGCTGCAAAGGATGAAGGAAGACATGCTAGAATTCTAGAAGGAATTCTTAGAAAATACGAAAAATAGGCGTATTACGGCACAAATTTAGAGTGGCCTACGCTTGAATATATTATTCGAAGAACCGTCCGTTTATTAAGAATGCCTAATGCTTCCCTCATTTAAAACTACCTACCCACTCGATCAGCCCGTCCTTGGGCTCCTCGTGGCTTGAATCCTCCTGATTCAAATTACGGTAGTTTTAAAACGTGAAGCATAAGTCCTTCTAAATTCACTCTAAGTTTTTCTTCACAATATATTTAAGCTTCTGTCCACTCTAAATTTTGCGTTAAATATACTTTTTTTGCTTTTAGCTTTTACATATATAGTTCCATTTCTTTCACTCCTAGGGCTGCTAAGCCCGCATGCCGTAGGCCGTAAATCTCATCATATCTTCATGTTTTCAAATTTTGTTACTAAATTAGTGCCTAGTGCGTAGCTCTTTTTAAAAGTTAAGAGTTGAGGAAACTCATCCAAAACTTTTCACTCTTAATTATTAACTAAAGCAAGTTGCAGCGGTATTTTCAATATTACTTAATAATATAATTTAATTCCTGACAAGGATAATCAAAAACTGTGATAAGTTTTCCTTTAGTAAAACCAATACACTCATATAGTTTTCGTGCGGCTATACCTTTTGTATCGCCTTCACGATAAGTTGTTACTTTTAAACTTGTACCTTTGGGAAATAACTCAAGCATACGATGCATTAAATTTGTTGCAACTCCTTTCTTTCGATAATTTGGATGAACTGCAAGAAAAAATAATTCATTACTCTTTCTTGAAAATATTAGTTCTCCTACCAATTCCCCTTTATCATCTTTTGCAATTAATGCTTCCTGTTTCAAAATACTTTCATGTAATACATTTCTATATTCCTTCAAATCTAATCCTGGAAAGTTTTCTTTTACAAGTTCTAATAACCCTAACCAGCTCTCAAAATCACAGTTTTTTGCATAATCTATTTTCACAACATCACCACCACTTTCTAATGTTTAATCATCCTTATTTTACCACGAATGCTATATTACTCAATTTTTAAAGAACATTGTTCGTAAATTCAATTTCAACAGTTAAGATGTAATTTTTTCACACTCCGTCTTAGCTAGTTTTATTGCACTATGAAATTTATGAAAATTGACAGTTTATATGTGGTAGCATTTAATCATATTATCATTTTTGATAGAAAATAGTAATACTATTCGTATTTAATATATGAAGAGTTCTTTAACTATTAATTCGAGGAGGGAACAAATTGGGTATAGACGAAAATAATTTTATACAACAACTAATGAATAAGAATTCTAAAGCATTAGATTATATGTTGAACAACCATAGTGAGCTTATATATAAAGTTGTATTTAGCGTGTTAGGTTCATCTAATGATCATCAATGTATTGAAGAATGTGTCAATGATATTTTTTTATCTATTTGGAATAACATTGAAAGCTTTAATAATAACAAAGGAAGCTTTAAATCATGGATTATAGCAGTTTCAAGGTATAAATCTATCGATTATAAAAGAAAGCTTATAAAAAATTCAAATATAGAATGTATAGAGGATTATATTCTGGCTTCTGAAGATTCCACAGAAAGCATTATTATTTCAAAGGAAAACAAAAATGAATTGCTTTCTATAATAAAGGAAATGAAATCAATAGACAAACAAATTTTCATAAGAAGATATTTTGTACAAGAAGATATTGAGGATATAGCAAAGACCTTAAATGTAAGCAGAACAGTAATAGACAATAGACTTTCAAGAGGAAGAAAGTTTTTAAAAGAAAAACTTATCTCTTTAAAGAAGGAGGTTATATAATGAGGAATATCAAAGATGAATTTAATGAAAAAGAAATATTTGAATTATTAAATGATATTAATATAAATGAAGATGAATATGACCATATAGATTTAAAAATAGATGAACTTCAAAAGAAAAAATTAAAAAGAAATTTGAAAAAGAAAACCCAAAGCAAAAAATATAAATATGCTGCTTCTGCTGCTGCAATAATTTTAGTTTGCTTGATAGGAAGTAGTTTTGTAGACTCAACTTTTGCGCAAAATATACCAGTTTTAGGTTCGATAATTCAAAAACTTAATGGTGAAGTAGGATTTCATGGAGAATATTCGAAATATTCTCAAGCAGTAGAGCAAAGTGCAAGTGATAAAGATATTACAATTACAATCAATGAAGTGGTTTGTGATGATAATACTTTCAATATAGGATATACAATAAAAGGCAATAAAAAAATTAAGGATATGTTGCCAGATAAAAATATGTCAGTACCCCATTTAATAATGCCTTCCTTTAAGGTAAATGGCATAGAATTAAATGCAGGTGGAGGTGGAAAAGGGGATTATATAGATGAATATACCTATGTTGCAACTGAGGAACTTGATATATCGAATAATCATATACCAACAAATTTTAAATTTGATATGTCTATAACAGACTTAGGAGGATTGAAAGGTAACTGGAATTTAAAATTTACTGTTTCAAAGGAACAAATAGCTAAAAAAACTATAAACTTTATTCCTAATACAAAAGTAGATTTTCCAGATGGCTCTGTAAATATTAAAAGAGTTTCCTTTAGCCCTATAAACACCTCAATAATTTTTGACAGTAGAAATAAGAATGTGGAAGGTCTCATAGAATACGATGATTGGTTTGTATTTGATGATAAAGGAGTAGAATTAATTCGAAAAGGTAGCAATGGAAGCACAACGCTCCATATATTCAATGATTTCCAATATCAAATGCACTTTGAAGCTCTTAAGCAACCACCTAAATATCTTACAGTAATACCTTACAGTGAGCCTTGGAAAAGAATTAAAACAAACGGTTATAAAACAAAAGAAGAAGCAAAAGATTTATTTGGTAGCACTTATCCAATGGAACTTTCACAAGGAAAAATAGGTAAAATTATTGTTAAAGAAGTTATTCGTATGAAGGATAAAACTATAATTTATTATACTGCTGAAGGGATAGCCCCTTATTCTCAAGCATCATGCTTATACTTAAAAGATGAAAACAATAAACCTGTTGAAGCTCATAATGGATTTAATATAAGAAAAAATCAAGATAATCCTAATGAATATTCTCAGGAATTTGATGCTTTAGATAGTAGTAAAAAATATATGTTAGTAACTCAAATCTTTGATGATTATGATATAAGGGAGGATCTTAAATTCAAGATTCCTCTAGAAAAATAAAATTCTTAGCCATTAAACCATAAGTCAAAATAGAATAAAAAAATTTAAAGACTGAAATATATATCAAGATATTTTTGACAATATTATTGAACAGTCAATAAAGTTGAATCTTGTTATTGGTAAAATTTTATACTCACATAGTACTTATAATGAAAGTAATATGTAAATTTTAATTGTATGGAAGCTGAGATATATTGTGAAGAAACATTTGAGCAAATTTATAGAAGTTCTTTGCTTTACGTTTCAAAAATGCCGTAATTTGTGCCATGGAAGGCACAAGCTCCTCCCGCAACAAGGAAGTTGCATAGGAGGAGGTAGGCATTTTTGAATAAGTAAAGCATTAGAACTTCTAAATGAAGCGACTAGTTTCTGAACAATATATAGCAGCTGCAATACAGTTAAAATTCACTGTACCACTTTCATTGTAATGTGCTTATATTGTTGCTTTTCTCTTAAGAGCCACATTTATAATGTTAAATAAAACAGATGCTGCTACAGCATTTATTAAAGTTGCTGGAATAACTATTGATATAACTAATATACGAAAACTAGTTGGTAATCCCACCATAATAAATGCACTTCCTAAAAATACAGTTCCACTTACAACAGTTCCTGCTATAGTAGTTAAAATTAAGCTTAGTTGATTACTTATTCTATTTCTTAATGGTTTTAGAAATAAAAACATTAAGTTTGCAGTTACAATTTTATCTATAAAGTTTGGTATTTGTCCACCTGGAAAACCAGTAGTAGCTGCAGATAATATACCAACAACAAATCCTGCACTAATACATGATTTATAATCGTCATTTAACAACATTATAATAAATAGCATAGCTAAAGAAAAATCTGGTTTCATTCCTAATATTATGGGTGGTGTTATTTGATGCAGCACTGCTGCTATACCTAAAAGTAAAGAATTTGTAGTAAGTTTTTTTAAATTCATAATTAATCTCTCCTTTTTAATTAACTAAATTAATACTTATTTTCAAATATATGGAATTTAAATTTAACACTTCTACCCTTCATAACATATATATCACATCCTAATTAAATTTCTTAAGAATATTTCAAAATAATGAACTTTTAGCTGGCACGCCTTAAAATTTTAAAAACAAAAAACTCCGTCCTAAAATGTATTAGGACGGAGATACTCCCGCGGTACCACCTAAATTGTGTTAAAAAACACCACTCTTTCAAGTACTAATATACTCTATCCGTTATAACGTACGGCTTACGGTAACCACTACTCTCCAAAAACTTGGATTTCGGTTTACTCCTCAAAGGTCCATTCACCATTAGTTATTGTATCGAGATTCCACCATTCTCAACTCTCTATGACTAAACATTTTGGCTACTCTTCCTTATCAAAGGATTATTTTGAATTGTTTATATAATACCATTTGACTTCATATATGTCAATAGCTTTTTCAAACTTAAATTCATACTATTTATATTAATGTAATTATCATTTTATTTACTCACAGCTAGCCCTGTTTAGGCAAAGTATTTGCTGCATGAGGCATTAAATAAGTTTCTATATTCTCTCCTTTTTCAATATATACAATATTTAAAGCTTCCTCTAAAGTTTTTACAGTGCTTATATTAGCCTTTTTAACTAAACTTTCATCAACATCAGATACTAAAATCACTTTATATTTATAAGCTATTTCACAAAAATAGTATGCTACAAATTTAGCAATTGTAAAATCATCTCTTAATGCTTTTTCTCTGTCTATAATCGTATCATAATTTAGTATTATGTCCTGAATACTCTTGTCACCACCAAGTCCCTCAGAACATTTGGTAAGAACAACTATGTGCTCACCTTCACACACTGCCTCTTTAGCATTTATAAGGGTTTTTATAGATTGATATAAATTTATATCCTTGGGATATCCACCAGCACTAGCAATAACTAATTCAGCTTTTTTATTTATATTTACTCCATCTATAGATTCTACAATTTCTCTTCCTTTTCTATGAGCATCTATATAATTTCCAGCTACAGCATCAACCATATTCCCATTTGACCCCATTATTACATTAAACATAAAGGTTGGTCTTACAAAACTTGCAGCTTCTAACATATCTAAATGTACAGGATTATCCTCTATATTTCCGCATCTTACATTTAATTTTACACCTTCACCTAACTTATGATTCATGCAAAGAGAATGATTTTTCATTATAGTTTCTTCTCCTGCTATACCAGGAAGTATTGTTTTTTACCTCCTGATTATCCTACAAGTAAGTGATAAATTATTCCTCCTGTAAGTACTATGTGGTCACATTCCATAGCAGTTTTATTTATATAAATAGGATTTTTTAAAGCATCCATTATTATTTGATCTTCATCTCTATCTATTTTTACTTTATTAGCTTCTATAATCCCAAGCAAATTTTCATCTTTAATGCAAACAGGAATTTTTACATCTCCATATTTCATATTAATTCTTTTCATATTTTACCCCCCAATTATTATATGTTTAAACTATTAATAAAACAAAACCATCTCTAATTAAACAGAATTCTTGGTTGCAGGTGTTATTTTGAACCCCATCTGAAGCCTAGAAATCGTTATCCATGGTCGGTAATCATCAGATAAAAATTAGATACCAATAAGTGGTACTAACACTCTATTCGATTTGTTTATGGAATTTTAAGTATAAAAAAAGTACCTACGATAAAGGGACGAATTTCTCTTCGCGGTACCCTCCTAATTGATGTTTAATTATATAAACAAATCCTCTTTTACCTGTAACGTAGGTTTTACGGCGGGATCTACTTAGTTTCAACCTGCAGCTTAGGATCTAGTTTCATTACATTTCATCGCTGATTCTCAGCAACTATCAGCTCTCTGAAGCATACACATAACTACTCTTTCCATCATTGCTTTTACAATGTGTTTTTTAATTATTTTACATTATAAACAGTAAATACTAATAATACAAATATGAAAAGACTCATATTTCTCAAAGTAATCGTTTAAATTTCATTTTTTCTATTTATATATATTTACTATAATATATATTCTTTTATTAAGTGCAAATATTTTTTATAGCTTCTAAAAGTATACACGCAAATTTGATGCCATGAGATGGTAATTTATTTTCTATTCCTGGAATCACTCTAAGCACTGTAGGAAGTTCTATATGATAACTTATCCACCTATCATCTGTTATTGTAGCGGATTTACTTGCTTTAAAATAAATACTTTTAAAATCAGCATTTATAGGAAGCTCTCTTATCTTCATTATATCTACATCTTCTTTATTTTCTTTCCACTGTTTCTGTGTTATTTTTTCAAGCTGATCTTTTAACCCTAGCGCATACATTTCTGCGTTACTAGATCCACTAGATATTTCTATATCATTTCCTGAATGTTCAATTCCATGTCCATGTATTTCTATTAAATATTTAGGTCTTATACGATTTAGAGCATTATAGTAATCACTATAATTTTTTTCATGATTTTTATTAACATCAATAAAGTAATTACATGCACAAAGAAAACTACAACCTAATTTTTCTGCAATATACGCTCCTATATATCCACAATTTTCATCACTAAAAGGATGAGACTCACAAGGCATGCTTACAGTTCCTGATGGTGTATGATGAGGCACTCCTATGGCTATTTTTGAATTTTCTTTTTTAGCAATAAATATGCTAGTATCACTAATTTTTAATATATCCGAATACAAAAAACTTCATCTCCTTTTCCATAGTTTAATACTATTTTAGCACGTAACATTAATTTTTAAACATTTCTTATATATCAGTATAAAAGACTTTTTACAGGAAAAAATAAATCTGAAAGGAGTGTTAAGCATGGTGAAAAAGAAAATTGATGTATTTCCAAGAGAAAAAGAATATAAAAATCCTCCTAAAAATGAAGATAAAAAAAGACTAGAAAAAGAAACTCCTGGTTTGTCAGGTAAACTTTCAGGAAGATAGGAGATGTAGCTATGTCAAAGAAAAAACCAAACCACGGTGAAGATGCAAAACTTAAATCTATGATAGATCACAGTAATGATAGTCGGAATTCTTCTACTGGATATTTAGAACAAGGAAATCCTGCTGTTGTTCATGCTAAGGCAAGAGCTATGCGTCATAACGATAACGGCTCCCATATTTAAATACTTTAACAGACAAAAATTATCTATAAGTAATATTTACTTATAGATAATTTTTGTTATTTTGTTGACAATTTAACTGAAAAGGTTTATATTTAAACTGTACCTATTAGGTATATTTTAACTTTTAAGGGACTATGGTCTCTATATTTTAAATAAAAAACTATACTAAAACAGTATATTTTAAGGAGGATATTTTATGTCAAAGTGTGGAAATTGTACAACTTGTCAATCAGCAGATAAAGTGCTTGAAAACTTCATAGGTTCAATGGATATAGAAACTTCTCATCACCGAGTAGAAAATCAAAAAATTAAATGTGGATTTGGTCAGCAAGGAGTTTGCTGTAAGCTTTGTTCTAATGGACCCTGTAGAATAACTCCAAAATCTCCAAATGGAGTTTGTGGTGCTAATGCTGATACAATTGTGGCAAGAAATTTCTTAAGAGCTGTTGCTTCAGGTGCTGCGTGTTATCTTCATATAGTTGAAAATACTGCTAGAAACGTAAAGTCTATAGGTGAAACAAAAGGTGAAATTAAAGGATCCAACGCTTTAAATAGACTTGCTGAAATATTTAATGTTGAAGAAAAAGATTTACACAAAAAAGCTATTATTGTAGCTGATAAAATTTTAAATGATTTATATAAACCAAGATTTGAAAAAATGGAACTTGTAGAAAAAATGGCTTATGCTCCAAGAGTTGAAAATTGGAAAAAACTAAATATAATGCCTGGTGGCGCTAAATCAGAGGTTTTTGATGCTATAGTAAAAACTTCTACAAACTTAAATAGCGACCCTGTAGATATGCTTTTAAATTCCTTGAATTTAGGAATTTCCACAGGACTCTATGGTCTTACACTTACAAACTTACTTAATGATGTAATGCTAGGTGAGCCTGTTATTAGAGCTGCTAAAGTTGGCTTCAAAGTTGTAGATAAAGATTATATAAATATTATGATTACAGGTCATCAACATTCAACATTTTCACATCTACAAGATGAATTAATTAAAGACGACATAGTAGCAAAAGCTAAAAAAGCTGGTGCTAAAGGCTTTAGATTAGTGGGATGTACTTGTGTTGGACAAGATTTGCAGCTTAGAGGAGAACATTATAAAGAAGTATTCTCCGGGCATGCAGGCAATAACTTTACCAGTGAAGCATTAATAGCTACTGGTGGAATAGATTTAATAATTTCCGAATTTAACTGTACTCTTCCTGGCATAGAACCTATTGCAGACGAATTTAAAGTTAAAATGATATGTTTAGATGATGTAGCTAAAAAAGCTAATGCTGAGTTTGTTAATTACTCATTTTCAGAAAGAGAAAACATAAGCTGTTATATTATAGATGAAGCTATAAATAGTTATGCTTCAAGAAGAGATACAATAAATATAAATGTGCCAATGAATCATGGATATGATGATGTAATTACAGGTGTTAGTGAAAAATCTCTCAAAGATTTCTTGGGTGGTACTTGGAAACCTCTTGTGGATTTAATTGCTGCTGGAAAAATAAAAGGTGTGGCTGGCGTTGTTGGATGTTCAAATCTTACCGCAAAAGGTCATGACATATTTACTGTAGAACTTACTAAAGAACTTATAAAAAGAAATATAATAGTCTTATCTGCAGGCTGTTCCAGTGGTGGACTTGAAAATGTTGGATTGATGTCGCCATCTGCTGCTGAACTTGCTGGTGATAGCCTAAAAGAGGTATGTAAAACTTTAGGAATTCCTCCAGTTTTGAATTTTGGTCCATGTCTTGCTATAGGCAGATTAGAAATAGTTGCAACAGAACTTGCTGAATATTTAGGTATAGATATCCCTCAGCTTCCACTTATACTATCTGCACCACAGTGGCTAGAAGAACAAGCTTTAGCTGATGGAGCATTTGGACTAGCTCTTGGACTTCCTCTTCATCTTGCAATACCACCATTTATAACTGGAAGCAAGGTAGTAACAAAAGTATTAACAGAAGATCTTGAAACTTTAACTGGTGGGAAGCTTATACTTGAAGATGACGTGGTAAAAGCTGCAGATAGACTTGAGGAAATTATATTGAATAAAAGAAAAAATCTTGGTCTTAAATAAAATTTAGGCAGGTGTCTTTTATGAAAAGAATAATGATAAATAAGGATTTGTGTACTGCTTGTTTAAACTGCTACATTGCCTGTATGGCAGAGCATAATGGAAATGAAAAATCTCTATTAGACGTAGATCTTGAAAATATAGAAAATGAAAGTAAAAATCATATAACACTAGATAGTAAATGTAATCCAACTCCCATATTCTGCCGCCACTGTAATGAGCCTGAATGTGTTACTACCTGTATGAGCGGTGCCATGACTAAAGATAATGATACTGGAATAGTTTCTTATGACAAAGAAAAATGTGCTTCTTGTTTCATGTGCGTAATTTCTTGCCCTTATGGAGTATTAAAACCAGACACAAAAACTAAAAAAGTAGTAGTAAAATGTGATTTTTGTAACGGCAGAGAAATTCCAAGATGTGTTGAAAACTGTCCAACAGATGCAATATCTCTTGAGGAGGTGAATGACTAATGAAGTATATAATAATAGGTGCTAGTGCTGCTGGAATTAATGCTTCAAAAACTCTAAGAGAATTAGACAATTGCAGTGAAATTCTTGTTATATCAAAGGATACTGATGTATATTCAAGATGTATGCTTCATCATGTCATAAGTGGAGATAGAGATTTAGAGCAAATTTCTTTTATAGACAGTAACTTCTTCTCAAAATATAATATAAAATGGATAAAAGGAAAGGCAGTACTTGATCTTTCTATAGATAAAAAAGAGCTTACACTAGAAGATAATTCTGTAGAAAAATACGATAAACTTTTAATAGCTACAGGAGCTAATTCTTTTATTCCTCCAATTAAAAATTTAAGAGAATCAAAATCCGTTTATTCATTAAGAAATTATGAAGATGTAATAAATATAGAAGAAGGTATAAAAAGGTCCAAAAAAGCTGTAATATTAGGAGCTGGCCTTGTTGGTATAGATGCTGCTATAGGCCTTATGGAAAGAGGTTTAAAACTTTCCATAGTAGAAATGGGTGATAGAATACTTCCTATTCAATTAGATAAAAAGGCTGCTCATAGATATGAGAGACTTTTAAAAAATAAAAATATAGATATATATACTTCAGTTAAATTAGAAGAAGTAATGTTAAAAGATGATGGATTTCCAAACAAAGTAAAACTTTCAGATGGAACTTTAATAGAATGTGACATGATACTAGTAGCCGCTGGAGTTAGACCTAATGTGAGCTTTATAAAAAATGAGAGCATAAAGATAGAAAAAGGCATTTCTATAGATGAAAAGTGTAAAACTTCTGTGGAAGATATATATGCTGCTGGGGATGTTACCTTTACTGCTCCAATATGGCCTATAGCTGTGAAACAAGGTATAACGGCTGCATATAACATGGCTGGAATTGAAAAATTGTTTTCTGATACCTTTGGTCTTAGAAATTCTATGAACTTCCTAGGTTTAGAATCCGTATCACTTGGAATCATTGAAGCTCCAGACAATAGCTATAATGTGGATATTATTGAAACAAACACCGTTTACAAGAAGATTATATATAAGGATGGAGTAATTTATGGAGTTATTTTACTTGGTGATATTTCTTATTCTGGAGCTTTCAACTATCTTATTAAGAACAAGTTTAATATATCTAGCATAAGTAAACGTATATTTGATGTGAATTTTTCAGATTTTTTCAGTATAAAACCTAATGGTGAATATGAATATAAAATTTTTCATAGATAACATTGTAAATATTAAAAAGCCTGTAATATTCTACAGGCTTTTTAATTCATTATTTAATATTTCTTGCAATTTATCCATGTCTTCTTTGTCCATAGAATCTACATCTGCCAATTTGTATTCAATGCCCATCTTTTCATATTTTTGAACCCCTAATGTATGATACGGAAGAAGCTCAATTTTCTCTACATTTTTTATTTCTTTTATTATTTTTGCTAGTTTTTTTATGTGTTCTTCTGAGTCTGTTATACCAGGAACTACAACATGTCTTATCCAAAGCTTAGTATTAGCTTTTTGAACTGCTTCTAAAAATTCATCAAATCCCTTTTTACTCTGACACACTAGATTTTTATATCCCTCATCATCTACATGCTTTATATCAAGTAACACTAAATCGGTATACTTTAATATTTCATCATATCTTCCCGTACCATAACCAGCAGTATCTATAGTTGTATGGATTCCAGCTTCCTTACATAATTTTAATGATTCTATTAAAAAATCTGCTTGCATTAATGGATCTCCACCAGAAAAAGTTACCCCACCCTCATTTTTAAAATAAGGCTTAAACCTACTTATTTTTTTTACAAGTTCCTGTGGAGTAATTTCTGTTCCACCATTAAAGCTCCAAGTATCTGGATTATGACAATATGCACATCTTAACGCACACCCCTGTAAGAATACTACAGTTCTTATTCCTGGACCATCAACTAATCCCATGCTTTCAAAAGAATGCATTCTCCCTATAGCCATAATATTTATTCCTCCTCAATTATCAATTTACAATGAAGCATTTGTTCATTGTAATTATAAACATGCCCGCTGCTTTTAGCAACGGGCATATTATATATTCTAAGGGTTTTAATGATATTTGCAAATTTTATTTATTACATTTTATCGTGGAAAGTTCTGCTTATAACTTCTTTTTGTTGTTCCTTAGTTAATCTGTTGAAGTGAACAGCATAACCTGAAACTCTTATTGTTAATGTTGGATACTTGTCTGGATTTTCCATTGCATCTATTAATGTTTCTC
>CAZKOJ010000040.1:0-28034 GCA_964554365.1 uncultured Clostridium sp.
ATTCTTAAAATCAAAATTCATTTCTTTATAAAAGTATATCAGATACTTTATACAATACAAAGAATGTTTTTAAAGGAATTGCTCTTATGATATATAATACTTATTTAACCTTAAAGAAACCCTATGAAAATTCTTAATATTTTCTTAAGAAGATTAGGCATCTTCAAAAAAATAACTAGTCAGTATTCTGGTCTATTTTGTGTTATGCTTCATCGCAATAACCTTTACATAGTCTACTATGCGCAGGTCATGGCTCTTCGTCTAACACAAAATATCCTCAGAATTTTTGACTTGTTATTTTATTTCGGATGCCTTATCCAATTTTAAAAGATAAGCTTCAATTCTGTTGCTAATTTATTTTTCGGGGAATAATTTATTTTTGTAATAACTCTCTGCTTGATATATTACAGCCAATGGATTGTGCCCTAACACTCTATCCTTTACAGCAAATACAGTTACAGGAGCTTTAGAATACTTTATAAAAAGAGAATCATGTCCTACACACAATCCGAGAAGTATATTTAAATCAGTATTTGCTTTATTTAAGAAAATTGCTTGTCCGATCGGATTACACATAGGTTCATACTCACATGGACGCACTTTTTGTTCATCTTTTATATCTATAAAATCTTTTTCTACACTTCCATTTTTACATATTATAGAGTTCACTTGAAATCCATTATGCTTTAATACTTTAGTAAAAATATTAGCTTCATTTTTAAGTCCTATACAAAATGCTAAACCTAAATTTTTATAACCACACTTTCTTGCAAAATCCATTATTTCTTCTATTCTAGTCTTTTTACAGTACCCTTCACTTTCTACCAATGCAGCATTATGAGCAATTTTGAAATTCTCTTCTTCTTTATATAGCTTTTTTATTTCATCCATTTCTTCAAAAGTGCAAGGACAATTAGCGGGTGCATTGGCTGTATCCCCTGTCTTACATATTTCTATATTACATTGTGAACAACTAAACATAAAAATTTCCTCCTTAAATTATAATAATGAGAAAACAGTAGAAATATATGAACTAAAAATATATATCTCTACTGCATCTCTAATCTAACTGAACTTGATTTAAAAACTTTATAGTTCTAGGATTTTCTGCATGATTAAATATTTTATCTGGAGTTCCTTCTTCCACAATGTTACCTCCATCCATAAATATAACTCTATCTGCAGCTCCCTTTGCAAATCTCATCTCGTGAGTTACTATTATCATGGTTGTGTCCTGCTCGGCTAATTTTTTTATAACATCTAAGACTTCCCCTACTAACTCTGGATCTAATGCAGAAGTAGGTTCATCAAAGAGCATTATTTGAGGGTTGACCGCCATAGCTCTACCTATTCCAATTCTTTGCTGCTGACCACCTGAAAGCTTAGATGGATAATAATCTATTTTATCAGCTAGTCCAACTCTGTCTAATATATCCATAGCTATTTGTTTTGCTTCTTTTTTCTTCATTCCCTTTACTACTGTTAATGGTTCCATTATATTTTCTATGGCTGTTTTATTTTTAAACAGATTATAACTTTGAAAAACCATAGATGTGCACTGTCTCAATTGATGTATTTCATGTTTAGTAATTTTCTCTATATTTACCTTTAAATCTTCTATTTCTATTATACCTCTATCTGGCTTTTCTAAAAAATTAATGCATCTTAAAAGAGTAGATTTTCCGGTACCAGAAGGTCCTATAACAGCTACAACCTCTCCTTTTTTTATATCTAAATTTATCCCTTTTAAAACTTCTACATCATTAAAACTTTTATGCAAATTTTCAACCTTTATCATAATATCGCTCCCTAATAAGCTTCATTCATTTTCTTTTCAAGTATTTTTTGTATATATCCAAAGAATGATATTATTATCCAATATAATAATATAACCGCAGTAAAAGATTCTAAGAATCTATAACTAGAGGCACCCTCACTTTGAGCTACCGCCATAATTTCTGTAACTCCTAACGTAAAAGCCAGTGAAGAATTCTTTATAATATCTATAAAGCTATTAGACAGTGGTGGTATGGCAACTCTAGCTGCCTGTGGTAGTACTATTCTCCACATTGCTTGCATATAAGTCATGCCAACAGATAGTGATGCTTCCATTTGCCCTTTGTCCACTGAACTTATAGCTCCTCTTAAGGTTTCTGCCATATACGCAGATGCATTGAAGCTTAGTCCAATAACCACTGCTGTAAAGGCTCCCATTCCTTTTAAGCTTGGAAAAATTTGAACTACTCCAAAATACAGAAAGAATAATTGTGCTATTACAGGAGTTCCTCTAAAAAATGATACCCATACTTTTATAATTGGATATAATATTTTTACTTTCATATGTACTATTAATGCTATCATCACAGCCAAAATAAGTCCAATTACTAATGAAAGTATGGACATTTCAAAAGTAACTACAACATATTTCATCATTAAAGGTACAAGATTTAAAAAATAATTCAAATCAAACTTAGTCATAATAAATCACGCCTTATTTATTTTTTGTTGTATCTAAACCGAACCATTTCATTGAAATCTTAGTTAAAGTTCCATCTTCATTCATAGCTTTTATAGCTTTATTTATATCTTCAATTTTTTGTTTACTTTTATCGTCTTTTCTAAATGGATACTGATTCATCTCAAAAACATACTTAGGATCGTATAATTTTAAATTCATTTTCTCTTTTTCTATTACAGTCTTAGCCTTAACAGTACCTATCCATGCTGCATCTAATCTTCCCATTTCAACATCCTTTTCCATAGGAGTTTGGTCATAAGTTGCAACGCTCAAATTTAATCCTTTTTCTTCATTCAGCTTCTTTAATGTCTTTTCTCCATTTCCTCCTAATGTACATCCTATTTTTTTGTCTTTGAAATCTTCAACTTTGCTATAATTACTATCCTTTTTTACTACAAAACTATATCCGCTATAAGCATAAGTTTCAGTAAAATCATACTTTTCTTTTCTTTGGGGAGTTGTAGAAATTTGGTGTGCTACTGTATCTATTTGTGAATTGTCTAGCATTCCAAACAATCCGCTAAACTTTGATTGTTTAAAGTCAATTTTATAATCTGCTCTCTTACCTATTTCATTCCATACATCAATTTCAAATCCTTGTAATTTCCCACCTTCAGTATAGCACCAAGGATAATAATCTGGAGATGTTCCTACTACAATAGTTTTTCCACTCTTTTCTTTACTGTCATTAGGTGTACTTGCAGTTTTACTTTGAGAACTACCACAGCCTACTAAAATACTTCCCCCAACTAATACTGATAAAACTAAACTAAAAAATTTCTTTTTTCCTATCATGTTTCTTCCTCCTAATAAATTTATTATATATATGTAATAATTTACTGTCTTCTGTAAAACAAAGTAAATTAGGCTAGATTTATGAACAATATAATTTTAATTTTCACTATTAACTGCTTTTTCAATTCTTTCCAAAGCCTTTTTCAAAATATTCCTTGGACATGCAATATTTATCCTTTCAAATCCTTCACCAGCTGATCCAAATATAAAACCTTCATCAAAAGCTACTCCAGCTTTTGTAAGCATAAAGTTTTTAAGCTGTTCTCCATTCATTTTTAGTGCTCTGCAATCTACCCATAAAAGATACGTTCCTTCTGCTTCAATTACTTTAAGCTTAGGTATTCTTTCATTTATAAAGTTTTGCACAAATTTTTTATTTTCATCTAAATATTCAATCAATTCATCTAACCACTGTTCCCCATAATTATAAGCTGCTTCACAGGCTATAATTCCAAAAAGATTCATACGCTTAAGCCCAAGCTTCTCCACAAAATCTTGAAACTTGTCCCTTAAATCTTTATTAGAAATAATTAGATTAGAAACTTGAAGTCCTGCTAAATTAAAAGTTTTACTTGGTGCAGTGCAAGTTATTGAATTATCTCTAAAACTTTCACTTATAGAAGCAAAACTTGTGTGTTTAAAATCTTTATATACTAAGTCTGAATGAATTTCATCGGAAATTACAACCACTCCATTACTAATACAAATTTCTCCTAGCTTAATAAGTTCTTCTTTAGTCCATACTCTCCCTATTGGATTGTGTGGATTACAAAGTATCATAATTTTAACTTTAGGATCTTTTATTTTTTCCTCTAAATCTTCAAAATCCATGGAATATTTTTCGTCTTCAAATTTTAAACCATTACAAATTATTTCACACTTACTATTTTTTATAGCATTATAAAATGGATAGTACACTGGAGATTGAACTATTATTTTATCTCCTGGCTTTGTAAACGCTTTAATCATAAAGTTTAAACCAGGAACAATTCCTGGAGTGCTACAAATCCATTCTCTTTTTACATCTAAGTTATGTCTTTTTTTCATCCAGTTTATTACTGAATCAAAATATGAATCCATTCTTTCAGAGTAACCATATATTCCATGGTTAGCTCTTTTTATTATTTGCTCTGTAACTTCTGGGACTGTCTTAAAGTCCATATCAGCTATCCACATAGGGATTACATCTTCATATCCTAAAAGCTCTTTATTAAAATTCCACTTTACAGAATTTGTATTGCTTCTATCAATTATTTCATCAAAATTATATTTCAATTTAACCACCTCTTTATTTTATTTGTGAAATATAGTGCAATTTCCTATATTTTTTCAAAATTATCTCATAAATGAGTATATCACCTATATTTTTTAAAGTTAAATACCATTTCCTTATAGTTACAGTGGTGTATATTAAAATTCATAATATACAAAAAGACATGTGATTAATTTCACATGTCTTTTTAAAACTGTTATTAGGTATGGAACATTTTGTTAAATTGTCCTATATTTCTCAATGGTGCCAGTTCTTCATCTTCTTCTATTGATTTCAAAAAATCCGGATATAATTTTACTGCTATTTTTAAATCTTCTATTGCTTTATTTAATTCATTTAAATGAACATAGTAGCAAGCTCTATTATAATACAAAAATTCAGCATCTCTATTATATTTAATTCCTTCACTTATAACTTCTACAGATTTTTCATATTGTTTTTTATCACTGTAAATAACAGCTAAATTTAGATATGTATACGCATATCCAGGATTTTCTAGTATAGATTTTTGGTAACACTTTATGGCTTGCTGAAACTTTTCCATTTTATTTAATACTACACCCTTATTAAACAAAGCCATATAATGATTAGGTTCTAATTTAAGGCTACACTCCAACATTTCTAATGCTATTTCATATTGACCAAGTTCCTCATAAATAGCACTTAAATTAGTATAAGCCCAAAAATCTTTGTTATCCATTGTTAAAACCTTTTTATAATATTTTATAGCCTCATACTTTTCACCAATTTCATCATATGCTCCTGCAAGAAAAAAATATGCTCTATTGTATTCTGGATTTATTTTAATTGCTTCTTTATAATAATTTATAGCTTCCTCAAATTCACGCCTATTATCATGTATTATTGCAATACCATAGTAAGCTCTAGAATCCTTTGGATTTAACATTAGTATCTCTCTATATTTTTGTTCTGCTAGTGTATACTTCTGTAATTCATCATAAATTAATGCCATGTCAAGCAGCATTTCAATATCATTTCTTCCCTGTTTAGAATTGTAGGCTTTATTATAAAAAATTATAGCTTTTTCTATTAATCTTTTTTCATAAAAACTTTTAGCTATAACTTTATAGCTATCTATCTTATATTTTTCCACACCAGCTGTCCCCTTTCCCATCAAGTGATTCTAATAAGAATATATCAATATAAGAGTTATTGTCAATCCAATAGAAAATAGAATGTATGGATACAATTATAATTTGAAATAAAAAAGTAGAATCAAATTTTTTCTACCTTTTACCCAATCATTTTAAACCTTTTTTCAATAAACTTTCCGCATCCATTTCTTTTAAAGGTCTACTAAAATAATATCCCTGTATTTTATCACAACTTTTACTTTTTAATATGTCTACTTGTTCTTTTAATTCAACGCCTTCAGCAACAATATCCAAATTCATTTTATGTCCTAAAAATATTAATCCCTCTATTATTATTTCTTCATTAGATCCAGTACATATATCATCTATAAAAGATTTATCGATTTTTATTCTATTAACAGGTAACATTTTTAAATAATTTAACGATGAATATCCCGTTCCAAAATCATCTAAAGCTATTTTAACTCCAATAGCATTCAATTCTTCTAATTTTTGCATGTTTAAGTCTAAGGATTTCATCAACGTGCTTTCTGTAATTTCTATTTCAAAATTTTCAGCCTTAACCCCTGTTTCTTTCAGTATGTTTTTAACAATACTAACAAAATTAAGTTGCTGTAGTTGTATAGCAGAAATATTCACCGCAATGCACTGAAACTCATATCCTTGTTCTGTCCATTTTTTATTTTGATTACAAGCAGTCCTTATAACCCACTCACCAATTGGAACTATGAGTCCCGTTTCTTCTGCAATTGGTATAAATTCATCTGGAGGAACAAAGCCTAATTCTTTACAATTCCATCTTAATAATGCTTCAAAGCCTTCTATAGCATTATTTAAAACATTAACTTGAGGTTGATAGCACAAGTGAAATTCTTCATTCTTTAATGCTTTGTTTAAGCAATTTTCTATTTTAACTTTTCTCTCCAACTCTTCACTTATAGATTTATTATAGAACACATGCTTATTTATTCCTGCTTCTTTAGCCTTATACATGGCAGTATCTGCATTCTTTAAAACAGTTTCTGAATCATTATTTTTATAATTAAATATGGATATTCCCATAGACGCTGTAACAGACATATTGCATCTTCCTACATTCCATTGTTGTCTGAAAATTTCTAGTGTTTTTTCTATTGTATTTTCTACTAAATTATAATCTTCTGCATTGTTTATAAATACTAAAAACTTATCACTATCAAATTTAAATACTAAAGCATCATTCTTTAATGTTTCTCTTAATTTCACACCACACATTTTGAGGATTTTATCACCATATTTGTATCCCATAGTATCATTTATATTTTTAAAATTGTTTAATCCTAATATTAATAGTGCACCTTTTTTTGTGTTTTTTTCAGAAGATTCAGAATTAAATTTTGTATAGAAAATATTTTTATTGGGTAATCCTGTGACTATATCATTATAGGCTAGGAATTTTGCTTCTTCTCTTTCATCTTTTAACTGATTATTCAGCTTATACAATTCAGCATAAGCCTTTTGGATTTCTTCCTCATTTTCAATTTCCTTTATTCTAGCATACCCCATATCAGTAATTATCTGTGTAAATTCTTTTATGAATTTAATTGTTTCACTTATTTTTTTCTTTGACAAAACACTAACATCATCTATTGCTTTTAAATATTTCTGTTGATTAAATCCATATAGTTCTGCTTCTTTTATGCTATTCTCTTTATCTGGCTTTTTAAAATAAAATTGACCTACTAAAATAACAGCAATTGGTTCATGCTCTATTATAATAGGACATGCTATATTTACAAAACCATTTATACATTTTGTAAGCACATACTTTTCTCCATTTTTTATCTTCTTAAATATTTGTTCCATACTGCAAATACAATTTGAATTAGTAACTGGATTTATTTTAAAAAATTTTGTACACACTTTCTTTTGCACAGTACAAATAAAAACATTTCCATTTATATCATATATTGACAAGGGAACTTGAGTTATATTGCTAAAACTTTTAATGAGAGAGTCAAGTTTTGGCAAATTTATTAAATCGCAAAATTTATATTGAGTGTTCAAAAGTATCCCCCCATATTTTCATTGTAATTAACAAGTTAACTACTGTATTATTTAAATGTGTTTTATCAAATAACATTAGTTTTAAGTTTTTTATGTAAAATACTACTAATACAATTTCAATATCTTGTATAATTATATTTTATTTTATATTATAGTTCAATGTTTTTTTACTTAAAAGTATCGCATATATTATTGTTTTGATACACTTAAACATAAATGCTATAAAAACAATAATATTATGAATTTTCATTATTAAAAAGTACTTTCATTTTGAAAACTTTATAAATATTTACATTAAATTTCTTGAAAACTTTCTTTAATTATAATAATATTAATTAATAGAAAATAATTTTCTGATTAATTATAAAGAGAGGTTTTAAAAATGGATTTTTTAAAAATAACTGATTTAGCCTATAAACAATTTAGAGAATTCTTAATTGAAAAAAATGTTCAATCAAGTTCAATTAGAATTTATCTATCAAGTATGTCTTGCCATGGTCCTGTCTTTAATATTTTTGTAGATGAATTAAAAGAAGGTGACTTAAGTCAAAAAATTGGGGATATAAACTTTATAGTTGATAAAAATCTTTTCATTCAATATAGTGGATTTATATTATTATGTGCTGAAGAAAATGGTGTGGGTGGCTTCACCTTACAACCAGTGTATATGCCTGAAAGTACAGGCTGTTCTAGTGAATGTTCAAGCTGTTCAAGCTGTCAGGATTGTGACTAATTAATATGGCTGTGTGGAAATTATTTAGATTTTCACATAGCTATAATTTTTTCACAATTCTTAATATAAGTGCATTTTATATACTATAAGAGAGGTGATATAAAATGTCACAAATGAATTCTATAAGTCCCAAACAATTATCTGTCATATCTAACGCTATAGCACTTGCAATATCAGATGATAAAAATGCTGATGAGCTAAATGTATTAGGCAATGTTATTGTAGCAGTCGGAAGTTTACTCTTAACTATGGCTGCACAACAACAAAGTATAGAATCAATGCAAAATAATTCAAAAAACAATACAACTGGAAAGGGAAATAAAAAATAATATAAAAAAACAAGAGGGTATTTAGTAGGACTGGGTATTTTATTAGACCAGTTCTCACTAAATATGAATAAAATTAACTTAGATGAACCATTAGGTATTAATACAAAAAAGGTAAACCATTTAAACAAAAATTTATAACTATTTCTTACATAGTTCATCCATTATTTTTTCTATATATTCAATATCAAAAGATGAACATATACGTCTATCCATATGATCTAAAATTCTATAATGCTTTGATATGATATTTTGCTGTACCTTATATTTTTCTCTTTCATTTATTTCACTCCACCATAACTTGCCTCCCATTGTTTTTTCATAGTTATTTTCATAACCATGAAATGCTAATGAAAGTATTATGTCTTTTGTATCTCCTCCAAAGGCAATTTGAAGTATTTCACTATGTTCAAATATAGTACATAAAGTGACCGCTCCACTCCAACCAATAGTGCTTCTTCCCTTTTCTATCTGAACTAATGTCTTTTTGGATATACCAAGTATGTTCGCCATCTTATCTTGTGTAAACTCTTTTTCGTTTCTTATAAGTTTTAATTTTTCATCTACTTTTTTAATAAATTCCTCTCTATTCATATATATCTCCTTTTAGTTTTATCCCATAGATACCAACTCTAACACTCCACCTTCTAAAAGGTGGAGATATCAGTGTAATTTTACACCATTAACATAGTATTGTAAATTAAAAACTATATTATGCATTTCTAACATAGGTTTTAGTACAAATATTAAATTTTAATAACATAATTAATACATATCAGCATATGAAAAATTAATTCTCTACTACTAATCCTTCCTTTACATCAAGTATACAAAGTGTGTATACTTATATTCTATAAAAACATAAGGAGATAAACATGAACACTAAAAAGTATTTAACGCAAAAACATTATGTAATTTTAATTGCACTTATATGTTCTATATTATGGGGAAGTGCCTTTCCAGTATTGAAAATTAGTTATTCAGAATTAAAAATTTCACCTTCAAATCTTAATGCAAAAGTGGTTTTAGCTGGAATGAGATTTCTTATTGCTGGATTGATTTTATTTATATTAACACCAATTTTTATGAAAAGGTCTATTAAAATAAATAAAAACGAATTAAAGAATCTGTCGCTGTTAGGTTTAGTTCAGACAGCACTGCAATATTTTTTCTTTTATAATGGATTAGGAAAAACATCTGGTATGAAGGGAGCTATATTATCCTCTATAGGGAACTTCTTTGTAGTTATAATGGCTCACTTTATATACTCCAATGACAAAATAAACAAAAGAAAAACAATAGGACTCATTTCAGGTTTTGCCGGAATTATAGTTGTAAACATGGGGGGCTCAAATTTTAATTTAGATTTTTCTTTTACTGGAGAAGGTTTTTTAATAATATCATCTATTATGGGTGCTTTTGCTATTATTATAGCAAAAGAATTATCTAAAGATATTCATCCATTTATAGCTAGTGCTTGGCAACTATTTATAGGTTCTCTAATACTTTTAGCGGCTGGCAGTTATAACCTTCAACCTAATTCCTTTAACTTTACATTTAAAGGGTGGGTTCTTCTAATATATTCTTCCCTTATATCTGCAATAGCTTTCTCATTATGGTATGCTCTTTTAAAGTATAACAAAGCTGGGGAGATAACTATATATAGATTTGTAATTCCAATATCAGGTGCCTTATTATCCGCTATTTTTATACCTGGTGAAAAGTTTAGTATAAACCTTTTATTCGGTTTGCTTTTGGTGGTAATTGGTATATTCTCTATAAACTATAATAGTGCATATTTTACAAAATGGGGGGAAAATAGGTTCACAAAAAAAGGCATATAGTATATATGTAATACTACATGCCTTCTTTGTATATTCTTACGACTATTCATTTAAAAAAGCCTTAATTCTTGAATATGTATCTTCATCTCCTACAGCTATAAATATGTCTCCTTCAATAAATGTAGCATATGGTCCTGGCGAAAGTATTAAACTTCCATTACGTCTTATTCCAATTATAGTTGCACCTGTATTCTGCCAAAACTTTGTTTCTGATGTAGTTTTTCCTATGATCTTTGAACTGCTAACTATTTCAAATTCAAAAGGCATAAATGGGTTACTGTTTTTAAAACGATTAGAATAGTCAATAAGTTTACTAATAGAATCTTCAAGTTTGCTATAATTTTTACGATTTTCTTCCACCACATTTAAAATTTCTTTTTTCAATGAATTCATGGAATCTATATCTTTAAACTTATTAATAAATTTAAAAGAATTATCTACTGATTTTACAATGATTCCGCTTCCTTTAGCTACTTCTACTATATGCATATCATTTAATAATATTATGGATCTTCTTATAGTCTCAGGAGAAACATTATACTGTCCAGCTAATGCAGATCTTCCATAAAGTTTTGTTCCTATTGGAAAATCTCCTAATACTATTCTATTTGCAATATCAATAGCTATTTGTTGATAAACAGGCTTTTCAATAGATTCATTTATCATACAAAATCTCCTATCATAAATATACTTTTATTTATTAGTATTTCAATAACTTTTTTATGAATATATGTAAGGATTTTAATCCGTAATAATTATAACATCTCATTGTTTTTTAATCAATTTATCTCATACCCCACATATAGTAACATCTGTCTTTTTTTTCTAATATTACAGTGCAAAAAAATGTCACTTTACACACCGACAACTTTATGTTATATTAAAGTTGTCACTTTCTTTATATTTAAATAGTTATGAGTAAAATCCTTAGTTAACAATACAATTGTATATACATAATATATAATAATTGATAACGAGTATTTTCAATCATATCTGATTGAAATTTTTTATTAGTATTAAATTTCTAAAACATCACATTTCTTTCAATTGTATATTATCATTGCATATTACATGAACTATATCCACATATGATTTAATTCATAAAAGTATATATTAATGAAATTTTTATAGGTATTATTTTATTTAAACCTATAATTTATTTATGACCAATTAAAACATATCAATAAATAAGGAGGAATTAAACATATGAATTTAGGCTTTATTATTCCTAGTTATTCCAATGAAAAAAGAGTAGCATTATTGCCTCAACATGTAAATAACTTTGAAAATCAAATTGCTATAGAGCATAATTTTGGAATGAGTTTAAATATAACAGATGAGGAGTATGAAAACGTAGGCTGTAAAATCATGTCTAGAGAAGAAATCTTCGCTAATTGTCCTGCTGTATTTTCACTTAAAGTAATTAAAGAAGAGGATTATAAATATATAAGAGAAAATCAAATGATTATTGGTTGGACTCATCCAATGGGTTCTGGAAAAAACTTCATGGAAACAGAATTCGCATCTAAAAATTTGATTGTAGTAGATTTAGATAATATACATCCTGAAGTTTACTATAAAGATAAAGTAAAAAGTATAGATTGGATTAAGCCAAATTTCATAAGAGAAAATAGCTATATTGCTGGTTATTCAGCTACCTTGCATGCTTTGGTTAATTTTGGATCAATACCTAATGCTGATACTAAAGTAGCTATTTTAGGATCGGGAAACGTTTCCCAAGGAGCGTTTTGCGCTATTTCTAAATTTAGTAATAATATAAGAATGTTTTACAGAAAAACTATAGATGAATTTATAAATTCTCAAGAAAACTTTGATATTATAATAAATGGTATAGAAGTTGATAAAGAAAATTTGCATATACTAAGTTTAGAAAATCAAAAAAGGCTAAAGAAAAACTGTTTAATAATTGATGCCGCTGCTAATGCTGGCAAAGCAATTGAGGGAAGCACACATACAACCTTAGATAATCCAATTTATAAAAAAGATGATATCTATTATTATGTAGTAAGTAACACACCATCTATTTTCTATAAAGAATCGAGTTTAAAAATAAGTGAATCTTTCAGCAAAAATATTTATAAGAAAGATGTTAAAATGTTTAAGGACTTAATACTATAAGCAGAGAACCCAAATTTCAAATTATATAAGGCCCATCTAATAAATCTTAAGGCCCATCTATAAATTTTAAAAAAACGTACACAAATGAAAAATCCCAAGAAATAAACTCTTGGGACTTTTATTTTTTTGAAGATACCTTATCCTAATATTGATTTTATATCTTCTTCTGGAGTACTTATAGGCTTAATTCCAAATTTCTCAACCAACACATTTATTACATTTGGTGATAAGAATGCTGGTAATGATGGTCCAAGTCTTATGCCTTTAATATCTAAAGAAAGTAATGTAAGTAATATACATACAGCTTTTTGCTCATACCAAGATAAAATCATTGATAGTGGCAAATCATTTACTCCGCATTTGAAAGCATCTGCCAGTGCCAACGCAATCTTTATTGCTGAGTAAGCATCGTTACACTGCCCCACGTCTAAAAGTCTTGGAAGTCCTGCTACTGTTCCAAAATCTAACTTATTAAATCTATATTTACCACAAGCAAGTGTTAATATTACAGTATCATTTGGTAATGATGTAGCTAAATCAGTATAGTAATTTCTTCCTGATTTTGCTCCATCACATCCACCTATTAGGAAGAAGTGCTTAATCGCTCCCCCCTTAACAGCTTCTATGATTTCATTTGCATGGCTCAATGTAGCATTATGCCCGAAGCCTACTAATATTGACTTTTCTTCCTCATCTTCAGTCCATCCACCAAGTACTAAAGCTTTTTCTATAATTGGTGCAAAATCTTTCTTTCCATTCACATCTTTAACATGTGAAGCTCCTGGCCAAGCTACTAAGCTAGTTGTATATATTCTATCCATATAGTTATCTCTTGGTCTTTGGATACAATTTGTTGTCATAAGTACGCAACCTGGAATATTATCAAATTCCTTTTGCTGATCCTGCCATGCTCCACCAAAATTCCCCACTAAATGAGTATATTTATTTAATTCTGGATATGCATGAGCTGGAAGCATTTCACCATGAGTATATATGTTTATTCCTTTTCCCGCTGTTTGCTCTAATAAGTCTTTTAAGTCTTTTAAGTCATGTCCTGAAACAACTATAAAGGGACCTTTTTTCTTAGTAACTAGAACACTAGTAGGCGTTGGATTACCATAAGTTCCTGTATTAGCACCATCTAACAATTCCATTACCTTGAAATTTGCTTGTCCAACTTCCATAGATAGTCCTAACCAATCATTTACTCCTAATTTCTTGTCTAATGCAGCTGATAGCACTTTATATATGCACTTATTTACTTCTTCACTTTTCTTTCCTAATACGAATGCATGATGTCCATAAGCAGCCATTCCTTTTAATCCATAGATTGAAAGTTCTGTTAAAGAGCGTACATCTTCATTTAAATTATGGTCTGCCATTATTCCTACATTTTTTGCATCTTTAATCATTGCTTCTTTAGTTGCAGGAGCTTTGTAGTCTACTCCTTCAAAAATTTCTGTAACTTCTCCAGCTAAAGCTTTAACTTCAACCTTTACTTTATCAGCATCCTTTATTAATTCTACTAATCTTTCTTCATCAAAATTTACATTTGTTAAAGTTGTGAAAAGTCCATCCATAGTAAACTTGTCTATTTCATCTCCAAGTACTAAACCCTTTTCTACAGCTTTATTTGCATAAAAACCTATTCCTTTAAGTTGATGTACTAAAAGATCTTGGAGAGCTGCCACTTGAGAATTCTTCCCACAAACTCCTGACTTTGTACATCCTTTTCCTCCAGCAGTTTGTTCACATTGATAACAGAACATGTCTGTTTCTTCTGCTGAACCATCTATATCTTTGTTTAATACTTTTAGTAGTGTTTCTAAGTCTATTCCATGAACTCCAACCGCTTGTTCTAAAGATTCCATTTGCGCTGATGGGCATCCTACACAACCCATTCCATGTGCCATTAAAACTTCTACAGCTTTAGGATTTATTTTTAATATATCTCCCATTAGTGTGTCTTTATTAATTTTCATTAACAATCCCTCCTAATTTTTTTATAAACTTTTATTTTTCCTTCGTTTATAAGTTTATTTTACTAAATTTTCAGAGGAAATTCGGTAACCTAGGTTACATATATGCATGATAACAAACATTACACAACTAAAAGATGAAATCGTACTATTTCCACAGTACGGTTTCATCTTTAATTTAAATCATATAAATTAAAACTTTGTATTATATACATAGGTTGTTAAATGGACTAAATTATTGTTAACTGCACTGTTATTATTTATATGAAGATTGGTTGTCCTTTTAAAAATATCATCACATAGGATACATAATGAATATGCTTTTTATAAAACAATGGAGAACTAGGTTCTAATATTTCACAACTTAACTTACCAAACATATAAAGTACAGAAGAGAATCCCAATACTATAATTATAAGAAGCAAGCTTATGCCATCAAATTTTATTGAAAAATTTTCTTTCCCAGCATAATGATTATAAATTAAAACTTCCAATCCTAGTGATACTAACACTAGTGGCCAAAACTTAATCATAGTAATATCAATAGATAATTGTAAAAAGTTTATTAAAAGATAAAGTATTCCAAGAGTTATTAAAACTATTCCTAGCGTTAGCGTTCCTACTCTTCTTCCTTGCACTTTTCTTCACCTGCCTTTAAATACAGTATTTTTTTTTTTCTTAAAAGAAATAATCCTGAAGCAATAAATATCATAGATATAATAATTGATTTTATATATCTGATAATTGATAAATCAACATAATGACATATAATAGGAACTAATAAATTATTAAATAATGCTAATAGACCTATAGTAATTAAAAAATATCCAATGTATTTTTCTATAGTAGTTCCCCTAATACAATCTTTGCTATATTCTATATTTGAAAAGATTTTTAAACTTGAATCTAACAAAGGCTCCTCACTTGCTGCTTTTGACCTTACATCAAAAATACTATAAAACCATATTATAGGTAGAAAAATCACTAAAAACTCCAACTCAATAGCAGCACTCAAAAAAACTGTAAAGAAAAATAATAACATAAGTTGAATTCCCTGTGTTGTAAGTCCTAAATACATATGTCCTGCTCCTGGCATTAGCGAAAAAAAAGTTGCTACCCTCTTTGAATTTTTCAAAATATATACACCCCTTAAATTTAATTTGTTTTATGTATTTATTGTAGCTTACAAATCTTAAAATAAAGTCCAACATAATCTTAAGATTTTCTTAAGATTTAAAAAAGGACTGTGTCAAAATTTCTATTTTGACACAGTCCTTTTTTAATTATTCTACACTTGCAACATTTAGTATTCCTGTAGTAATAGCTTGTGCAACTTTGTTTTGAAAACTGTCATTATTTAAAAGATTTTCTTCATTAGAGTTACTTATAAATGCAATTTCTAAAAGTACTGCTGGGGCTGTTGTGTTCTTTATAACATAAAAATTTGCTGTTTTTATTCCTCTATCCAACAAACCTGTAGCATTTATAAGTTGTGTTTGTATAGATTGTGCTAACTTCATTCCTGATGCACTACCATCAACATAATATGTTTCTGTTCCCTTTGCACTAGAACTTTCTGCACTGTTAGCATGTATAGATACAAAGTACTGGATATTTTCATTATTTGCTATATCACAACGTTCTTGTAAATCTTCACCTACATTTGATGGCCATGACACGCTATCACTAGTTCTAGTATAAACAACCTCCACACCATTTTGTTCAAGCAATTTTCCAGCTTTTAATGCTATGGCTAAATTTACATTTTTCTCAAGTACATCTGTGGGTCCAACTGCTCCAGAGTCATATCCACCGTGTCCTGGATCTATGCATATTTTAATAGATTTTCCATTTAAAATTCTATTTATCAATATGTCTGATATAACACCATTCCCACCCAATATGTATATTTGTGATATATTATTCAAATTAGATCTAATTATAGAGTTTTTTGTATTGTAAGAGTTGCTTACTAAAACAATAGGAGATGATATTTTTGCTGCAGCAGCTGAACCTGATAAAGCATCTGCAAACCCTTCTCCATTTGCCAAATAAACATTATTAATATTTGTGCTATTAAAAAACTCATTTATAACAGCTGTATTAGTTTCGTATCTATCAGTACCACTTAATCTTTTGTAGTTATTAATGCCTACCAAGGAATTGCTACTAACAGAACCTTGTCCACCTATAACATAGGATATATTATTATTATTATTAAGGAAATTTTTAATATTATCAGGTAATTTATTTTGTGTAGTAAGAAGTATAGGCATTTGCTTTGATGCTGCTATAGGTGCTGCTGATACTGCGTCTGGGAAATTTTCACCTGAAGCAATAAACACGCCATTATTTAATCCTACAGTTTCTGCTACCTTTAAACTAGTTTCATATCTATCCTCACCACATATTCTAGTGCAAGTTATATTGCTATTACTTAATCCATTCTCCACATTCTCCGATACTGCACCAGTTCCTCCTATTATAAACGCATTTTTAGCATTCAATCTTTTTATTTCTTCCATCACATTATTGTTTATTTTATCATGCTGTGTTAGTAAAATAGGTGCATTATATTTTTTTGATAATGGTGCTGCACTTAGTGCATCTGGAAAATCTTCTCCTGAAACCAATATAATGTAGTCTGATTTTATCCAGTTATTTTGTGAGATTTTCACTGAGGTTTCATATCGATCATTTCCCCCATATCTTTGAGTTGACGGGGCTGCTGATACTTTTGTTGTGACTATAAAAATCACACTCAAAAAGCAACAAAAAGACAATAGAAATTTTTTTCTAATTACCATTGAAGTTCACTCCTTATAACGTTGTTTCTTTATTCTAACATAAATTTAAAGTATAAATCGCTGGTACTTAATGGAGTTACTTCATATATTTTTTGTAATTCCTTGAATAACATATTTATAAAATATATGAACCTCCACTTTTAAAACCATATATACAAATGTTATAATATATAAATGTTGAATTATTACATTATCAATCTAATGTAATAATTCAACATTTTATAATTTCTAATTTTATAGTTTGAAAAATTTTATTTGTATTAAAATATTAAACATAGTTCCCCGATCTATTTACATTACCCAGCTTTAGGAGGCTATTTTA
The DNA here is from genome assembly GCA_964554365.1 of uncultured Clostridium sp. Taxonomy (GTDB): domain Bacteria; phylum Bacillota; class Clostridia; order Clostridiales; family Clostridiaceae; genus Clostridium_AM. Next base: position 17,898 of record CAZKOJ010000040.1, read on the forward strand.
TATGTCTAGAAAATCACTGAAAATTTCTTTATTTGTTGTTTTTTTATCTATAATCATAGGTGTTTTTGTAAATATAATATCTAAAAATATTTACTTAAATCCAAAATCAAAATCTATAAAAATTTATCCTAGCTCTATAAAATCTGATAAATTTGATCTTAGCTATAGACTAATGAGTTCAAGTGAGCCAACTATACAAAAATTCACTGTAATCATACCCAAAAATGATTTCGATAAATTAGGATATTCCAACCATGAACTTTTGATTTATAGGCTTAATTGCCAAGCCTATAGAGTTTATTTAAATGATGTTTATATAGGTTCTCTAGGCGATTTTGAGAAAGGCAATAGTAACATAAAAAATGCTTTAATTAATTTTCCTATAGATAAACATTTAATAAAGGATGAGAATAGGCTGACTATTGAGACCTTTAGCTTATATGACATAGGTCTCAGTTATTTACCAATTATTATTTGCAATAAAAGCACCTCCAACTCAATTTTTAATTGGTTTAATTTATTAATTTACACTCTAAACCCCATGAGTATTAGTTTTGGTATTATAGGATTTATTATATTAACCACTTATTATTTTTTAAACAAAAAAAATAAAAACTATTATTTTTATTTTTCATTGTCAATGCTTTTTTGGGTTTTTTCTTTACCAGAATTTATGGTTATATATAACATACCTTTTTCATATATAATATATAAAAAACTTATGTTATTATTTGCTTACAGTGCCACCAGCTGTCTTTCAATTGCTTTATATAAACTATTTAATAATAAATTAAACAAAATCTTAGCCTACATAACCTTAATAACTATTATAATAATTTGTATTTTTTCAAATGACCTAATATCCTTTAAGCATTGTTATCGATTTTCAAATTTTATTCTACCAGTAAATGTTTTAAGCTGGATTTACATTACACAAAAAAAATTTAAAGAATGTGATATAGCAAAAATTCTCTGCATTAGTGGATATCTGTGTTTAATATTTCTAATCTTTAATGTGATTTTTATTTACAAAAAAAATTTATCTATAATAAATACGCCTTTACTTTATACTGCTTGTCTAACAAGTAGTGCAATAATCATGGTATTTCTTGACTATATTAATAAAGAAAAAGAAATTGAAAATGCCAGTAAACTTCATATAGAACTTTATGAAAAATCAATAACTGATGCTATGACAGGTTTTTACAATCATCATTATATAACCTCTGTAATTAAGCAGCTTTCTCCTAATTACTATATTATAATTGTTGATATAGATGATTTTAAATCAGTTAATGATACGTATGGACATTTGATTGGTGATAAGGCTATACAATATATTTCAGATACGATAAAATCTGTCGCTGATGATAATACCATACTAGGTCGTTATGGTGGCGATGAGTTTTTAATGATTTGTTTACACGCTGATATAGACATCTGTATTAATATAATTAAAAAAATAAATGTAGCTATCAATTTATTTCCTTTCACTGTGAACGAGAAAATTATTCCTTTAACTTTTTCCTCTGGGTTTTACAAAGTTGTTGAAATGGAATCTATAGATGACATAATTTCCAAAGTTGATAAAGCTCTTTACATATCTAAAAACAATGGCAAAAATCAATTTACAATATTTAACAATACATTGTAAAACAAAGTAATTTTATATATTTTAAAATTTAAATTGGACTTTTCATGAACATATTTAATATAATATAGTCATAGGTATTAAATATGTTAGGAGATTGTAATTTTTATGAAAAAAATTTTTTTAGATACAGAAACTACAGGACTAGAACCTGGAGAAATTCTACAACTTACTTATTGTATATGTGACACAAATGAACACGGAGTTGAAAAGGTTTCTTTAGCAAAAAATTTCTTTTTTGCTGTAGATTATGTTGAACCTTCCGCACAATCAATACATGGCTTTGACGTAGACACGCTAAAAAATTTATCTAAAGGTCAAATATTTAAAGATGTTTCTGCTGAAATAGCGTCGGATTTAAAAGGAGGCATTTTTATTGCCCATAATGTTAAATTTGATAAAAAGTTTATCACCTCAGAATTTGATAGATTAAATAACATAGATTGGAATCCCGAAAAATTCTTTTGTACTATGGAATACTTTAAATCAATAGTACAAGCAAAAACCAAAACTGGTAGATTAAAATATCCTAAATTAGAAGAAACAATGAATTTTCTTGAAGTAGATCGAAATGTTGTACTCAATGGAGCTAAAAAGCTTTTTCATTGTAATGATGTTAATTTCCATGACGCTAGATATGATGTAGCTGGTCTTGTGTCTTGCTACTATAAGGGTCAAAAGCTAGGATATACTTTTATTTAAATTATTTATGTTTGAAAATGCCTAACTTCAAGGTGGGGTTTCGAACCCCACCCTAAACCAAGAACTCTATTTAGGCATATGAAAGAAAATAACAAATCAAAGATGCCACGGATATTTTGTGTCATACAAGGGGAAACAGGCTCCTCTGATAGTTGTTCTATAAAAGGGTTGTGCTGACGCAGTATGACATAAAATAGACTAGCAGACTGACTAGTTATTTTTTAATGTGCCTTACTCTACATATTAGTGATTTCATATTTTCCATTTTCCCCTAAAGAATAAATTACATCTCCAAATAACTCCGCTTCTTTCATATCATGTGTTACTAATATAATGGTTCTTTTATCTTCTTTATGCAGCTTTAAGAAGTTTTCTATTATTTCTTTTTTTAATTTATAATCTAACCCTTTAAAGGGTTCATCCATTAAGAGTAACCTACTTTTATATGCAAAAGCCCTTGCTATAGCTACTCTTCTTTTCATGCCTCCACTTAACTTACTTGGAAGTTTATTTTTATATTCACTCAATTTAACAATTTCTAAATATTTATTTATAACACTACTTATCTCTTCTTTGTTCATTATGGATTTTAATACAAAATCTATGTTTTCATATACTGTAAGATGGGGAATAAGTCTATCATCTTGGAATATGTAAGATATGTTTTTATCTTTTAAAATAACTTTTCCACTGTCTTCTTTTTCAATACCACTTATAATATTTAGCAGTGTGGTTTTTCCACAACCTGAAGGTCCTAAAATAACAGTAATTTTATTTTCCTCAAAATTCATATTTAACTTATGTAAAACTTTATGTCCTTCATAAGCTTTACATAAATTCGTTATCTGCACTTCATAACTACTAATTTTATTCATGATTACCACCTTTAATCAGTTAAACTTATTATTTATATTTTTTATATAATATTTAAATATTAATTCAAAAATGAAGCTTAGTAACACTACTACAATAGTCCATGCAAAAAGCTCTGCTGTTTCTAATGTTGCTTTGGCGTTTAAAAGATTTAAACCTATAGAATATCTTGGAGTACTTAAAATTTCAGAAGCCACTGAAACCTTCCATCCAATACCTAAGCACATCAGTATACCCGAAATAATATAAGGCTTAATAGAAGGCAAATAAATATGCTTTATTACATATTTGTTTTTAACCTTATATACATTGGCCATTTGAATTAAGTCAATATCTACAGATCTTATACCTTGCAACACATTAGTATATATTATAGGAAAGCATATTAGTATAGTCGTAAAAATAGCTACATTAGAAGATTTAAACCAAACTAACGCTATTATTATTATGGACATAACGGGAGTAGCTTTTATAGCTACCATTAAAGGTTCTAATAATTCTTCTATAAATTTATTAAGCCCTGCAGTAACACCTACTAACATTCCCACACTTATAGACAAAACAAGCCCTATTATAACTCTAACTATACTATTAAAAATACTTTCCCAAAAATAAACTTTTTTCATAAGTATACTTAAGACTTTCAATACTTCTATAGGGGAAGGCATTAAAATTGGTTTATTAATAAAAAGGGAGCAAAGCTCCCAAACTAACATCCAAAATATGAATATATTTATTTTTTTAGTTACCCTTTTCGTTTCCTTTGTAATAGAATTTTTCATCTGGTATTTTTCCTCCAATGGATTTTGGATCATTTTCTTTTAAAACCTTATAAAACTTATCTAAGGATTCTTTTCCATCCTTTGCACTAATAAATACTATATTGCATTTTGGGATAGCTATTTCTGCTATTTTAGCCTTTGCTATTATTCCATTTTTTTCTATAAGCTTTCCTGCTTCTTCTTTATTTTTATTTACAAAATCTACAGAGCTTTTATATTTATTTAAAAATTCATCTACATCTTTTTCTCTTTTATCTATAAAGCTTTTTCTAAATACTAAAGTTCCCATTGCTAGCTTACTTTTATTTTCTGATACTTTTTCCCATTCTTTACTTAAATCAATTGGCACCTGTAAATCTTTGTTTTTCACTTTTGTTGCTGTTACAAAAGGTTCTGGTAGCACTGCTATTTTAACTTCTTTTGATGCTACTGCGGTAGCTAAATCATTGTGCTGCATCTTATACTCAATTTTAACATCCTTGTCTGGTTCCAATCCATTTTTTTTCAATATATAATTTAAAACGAATTCTGGTGTACCACCTTTTCCACTTGCATAAATAGTCTTGCCTTTTACATCCTTTATGTCTTTTATTGTATTGCCATTTTCTACAATGTATAAAACACCTAAAGTATTTATACCCAATAATTGAACACCGCCCTGTGTTTTATTATATAAAACTGGCGCTAAGTTTGATGGCACTGCCGCTCCATCTACTTCACCATTTACAATTTTAGATACTATTTGATCTGGGGAATCGAACATAGAAATATCATAATCGTCCTTATTTTCTTCCATAAGCTTAACCATGCCCATACCCGTAGGCCCCTTTAACGCAGCTATCCTAATTTTTTCTTTTTTAGCACTGGGTTTAGCCTGTCCATTGTTGCTTGATTCATTTGAACAAGCTACTGTAAACAGTGTTGACGCTACTAATATCAATGCCATTAACAATGTTCCTATCCTTTTTTTCATAATAGCCCCTCCTTGACTCTTTGAGTCTTTAAAATTAATAAAATGTGTATAAACCCTAACAAACTAATTTACTTATAATTATATACCAAAATATTCTAGTTATCTATCCATTATATTATTTTTCATCATAATAAAACACTAAAAACTGAATGGATAATCCATTCAGTTTTTACTTAATAGTTTAACCACAGCATCACTATAATGCAGCTTTGTATATATTTAAAACATCCTGCGCATTCAGTGGGCTAAATTCACCTAAAGCCCCATTTCTAGTAGCTGCCTTAGACATCTTTTCCAATTTTTCATCATCAATTCCAACTTCCCTTAATGTTGACGGTATTCCTAATGAAATAAAATATTCTTTAGTTTTATTAATAGCCTTATGTGCTATATCATATTTATCTTCACTTTCACTAATTTTCCAAACATTTACCCCATATTCAACAAAACTATTTACTGTGTCATCATTTAAAACATATTCCATCCAATGAGGCGTTAAAATTGCAAGCCCTACCCCATGAGTAATATCATAAAATGCACTTAATTCATGCTCCATTGGATGAACACTCCACTTTCTTTCCTTCCCATAGCTTAGTATTCCATTTATGGCAAGACTTGAAACCCACATTAAATTAGCTCTTGCTTCATAATTTTCTGGCTCTGCTATGGCTATTTTTCCATACTTTATACACGTCATTAGTAATGATTCCGCCATTCTATTTTGTACATACGCATCTTTTACATTACTAAAATAAGCTTCAAATATATGACTCATTATATCTATAGTACCAGCTGCTGTCTGATTCTCTGGTACTGTAAATGTATATACTGGATCTAATATAGAAAACTTAGGAGCCATATCAGGGTGTCCAGTTCCTAGTTTTTCATTTGTATCAAGATTTGTAATTACTGCTCCAGCATCCATTTCTGACCCTGTTGCTGATAAAGTTAGAATGGTTCCAATTGGCATTACTTTCTTTATATTCCTTGGTGCAATTACAATATCCCATGGATCATTTTCATAGTAATATCCAGCAGCAATTACTTTTGAGCAATCAATTGTACTGCCTCCACCTACTGACAGTATAAAATCTATACCGTTTTCTCTACAAATTTCAATTCCCTTTCTAACACTTGTTATCCTTGGATTTGGATTTACTCCTGAAAGTTCCCAAAAACTTATATCATTCCCTCTTAAAATTTCAACAACCTTATCATATATTCCGTTTCTTTTTATACTTCCACCACCATAAACTAGCAATACCTTAGAACCATAATATTTTATTTGATCTGCTAAAACATTTATTTGATCTCTACCAAAAAAAATCTTTGTTGGAATCGAATAATTAAAATTTAACATTGCATATACCCCTTTTAAAATCTTATTTTATGTAAATATAACTTATTACATCTTTAGATGTATTATATAACAAAATATAGCATAAATAAAATAGTTATTTTTCTCTTTCTTTATTAAAGAAGCCCTTTTATCATGCATATAATAAAATTCAAATATATGTTTGTCCAATTTTACTTATAAAAAAAATCAGATAGTAAATGACCTATCTGACTTTTCATTAATTATATTTTACTTTATTTCAATCCCTGTTCATAAGCTTCTACCATTTTTTTAACCATTTGTCCTCCAACAGAACCATTTTCTCTTGAAGTAAGGTCTCCATTATATCCTTCTTTTAAGTTAACACCTACGTCTCTTGCAGCTTCCATTTTAAATCTATTTAATCCCTCTTTAGCTTCTGGAACTATTACTTTATTATTTCCACTTGACATAGTTAACTCCTCCTTCTAGTTTTATTATATTTTTTTTTGCTATAATTTAGTTGTGTTTATAGTTTGTACGATTTTAAAACTATTAAACTATTAAACTACTTGTAAATTTGGCAATATTTTTTCGATTATTTAATAAATATGTGCAAAGTTACTATAACTCATTCCCATTAAAAACATATTTTATCTCATCTAACAAATTTTCTTGTAAAAATACATCAGCTGCTGTACATGCCATTGCTTTAACCGCCATTACTGTTGTCATATCTTTTATATTGTTTTCTATAAAGAATATTAAAATAATTAAAAGCCTATATCTAGTATCAAATCATACTAGATATAGGCTTTTAATTATTTGGTTGTTTTCCTTACATCTTTATATTTTGACCTATTTTTTTCACTAGGATCAATATATTCATAATCTCCTGTTTCGTTTTTTCTAATACCTAGAGAAGCCATTTGCTTGTTAGTAACTTTAATTTTACTGCTCATATAAAGTCCCCTTTCTCTTAATTAGATTTACCACACCCAATGTATTTATTCATAGAAAGTACTATTTATGAGTTTCTTAACTACTTCAAATTTTTCATTTTAAAATTTCTAAAAAAGCATATACTAAATCTAAATATGTAATTGGAGGAGTAGATTATGAAAAAAAAGAAGAAAAAATCATTACTTATAATTCGCTGTTTACTTACTATTTTTATGATGTTTACTTATATAATACAAATGCATTCTTGGGTATTTGCTAAAGATTCGTCATCTACTGAAGGTAATAAAATTATATATTTAACTTTTGATGATGGACCTAGTAATAATGTTACAAATAAAATGTTAGATGTTTTAAAAGAACAAAATGTAAAGGCTACCTTTTTTGTTGTAGGGTGTAAAATAAACGGTAGAGAAGATATTTTGAAACGGATGTATCAGGAAGGCCACAGCATAGGCTTACATACATATACTCACGTATATAAACAAATTTATGCAAATGAAGAAGATTTTATGGAAGAAATGAATAAAACTGCTATAGAAATAAAAAACGTAGTTGGAATAGATTCTAAAATTATAAGATTTCCCTCTGGGAGCAAAAATCATTTGACTAAGAGCCTTTTACAAAAACTACATGACAAAAATTATAAGATATATGATTGGAATTTGTGTGCTTCAGATGGAATAGATTATAATACTCCTAGAAATAAATTATACGAAGAATCTACAAAAAAATGTATTAACCCCAATAAAGTATTTTTGCTTATGCACTGTGATACAAACAATAAAAATACCTATGAAGTACTAGAAAAGGTAATAAAATATTATAAAGACTTGGGATATGAATTTAAAACCATTACTCCTAGTACACCAGAATACTATTTTAGAATTAAGAAATAAGAACCTATAATATACTGTTTATACTAAGTTTAACTTAAACTATACAACTAAAACGTAGGTTCAAGGGAATTCCAAATTCCGTTTGCATCTATGTTTCAGTTGATTCTTTTATTAAATTTTCTATTTTCCTTAAATATATAATAATTTTTTCCATTTCTTTATAAATCTATTTAATATGTATTTCAAGCTTTTCTATTCTCTTTTCACTTACCTTTTCTACTTTAAAAACTATATTTTCATATTCTACACTGTGATCTTCTTCATCTTTTGGAATACTTCCTAACAAATCTATGACAAATCCTCCAATTGTATCTGAGTTATCTGATTCTAAATTCAGATCTAAAAATTCATTTACTTCATCTATAGCTAATGATCCACTGACTACGTAAGTTTCCTCATCTATTTTTTTTATATGTTGTTCATACTCATCATATTCATCAAATATATTTCCCATTATTTCTTCTATTAAGTCTTCAATTGTTACAACACCTGAAAACCCTCCATATTCGTCAATAAGAATAGCCATATGATTTTTAGTATTTTGCAGTTCTTTAAATAATATATCTATATTTTTAGTTTCAGGTACAAAATAAGGTATTCTTAATAACTCTTTTATAACAAAGTCATCATTCTCACTTCTCCTAAGTTTAGTAAATAAATCTTTTATATAAAGAATGCCTATTATATTATCAATATCTTCTTCATACACAGGTATTCTAGAATACTTCTCTTCTAATACCTCATCAATGATTGTGTGCTGCTTCTTATTAATATCTATAGCAAATACATCTGGCCTAGCTGTCATTACTTCTTTTGCAAGCTTATCATCAAATTCAAATATACTATTTATCATTTCTTTTTCTGTTTCATTTATAACCCCATTTTCTTCTCCTACTTCTATAAGTGATTTTAATTCTTCTTTGGACACTTTTTCTTCTAAGTTTTCTAAGCTCATTCCAAAAATTCTAATTAAATAATTAGTAGAACCTGACAGTAATTTTACAAAAGGCACTGTTATTTTTGATATAAATAATATAGGCTTTACCACAGCCATAGCTATAACTTCCGATTTTTGTAGTGCAATTCTCTTTGGAAACAACTCTCCTAAAACTAAAGTAATATATGCTAATATTATAGTTATTATAACAACTGATATTCTATCGCTATACGGAACATTAAAATCTTTTAATATTATTGAAAAACTTTTGGAAACAGTAGTTGCAGCTGAAGCACTAGCAAAAAAACCTGCTAAAGTTATACCAACTTGGATAGTTGCTAGAAACTTGCTTGGCTCTTCTAAAAGTTTTAATATTAAATTTGCTTTTTCATCCCCCTGCTCTCCAAGGTGATTTATTCTATTCTTATTTAGAGATATAATTGCCATTTCTGATGCAGAAAAAAATGCATTAATCATTATTAATATTAATATTAATAGCAATTCTGGAACTATATTCTCAGTTGAACTACTCATGAAAAGCCCTCCTTAAAATATGAACAAATTTCTGTTAAGTATTAAGCGAAATAACTTTAAGATAAAAATCCTACTACTTTCTATTTTTACAAAAATGCATTATTAATATTCTACAAAATAAACAAATACATATTTAATGCATAAAAAATACCGGACATAAGTAAATTTTACTTGTCCGGTATAAAGCTATTTTTTCTTTTTCAATAAGGCAAACCCTCCCATAACAGCTAAAATTAGCGAAGAAGCTGCAATGGTTACTATTGCTCTTGTTTCCAGTTTTCTCAAAATAAATCACCTCCATCATTTATACAAATAATTCTGTTTTTTAACTTGTAGTTCCAAAATTTTGTTGAAAAATAAATTTGAATTAATTTCATTTTATAGACTTTTCACCGAATTTTAAATATTTATATAATTAGATTATAATATGCATTTTTCTAATTTTCAATAATTTTTTATTAGTAAAAATATGAAACACGAAAAAAGCAGTAAATAATTTTAAATTATT
>CAZKOJ010000041.1:0-28019 GCA_964554365.1 uncultured Clostridium sp.
TTGGTGTGAATCGCTTACTCCTGCGAAGAATGAGTAGGAGTTTCCAATAATAAATAAGTGAAGCATTAGGCATTCTTAATAAACGGACGGTTTTTCAAATAATATATTTAAGCGTAGTCCACTCTAAATTTGCGTCGCATTTCGCTTACCTTACGAAGGTTTTTTCTGCAATTCTTACAGATTCTCTGGCATCTTTAGCATAAAAATCTGCTCCTATCATTTCTGCATATTCTTCATTAAGAACTGCGCCTCCTACAAAAACTTTACAGTCTAAATTATTTTCCCTTAAAGCTGCTATAGTCTTTTTCATATTAACAACTGTAGTGGTCATAAGGGCACTTAACCCTACCAGCTTAACATTATGTTCTTTTACTGCATTAACTACTTTTTCAATAGCTACATCCTTTCCTAAATCTATAACTTCAAAACCATAGTTTTGAAGAAGAATCTTTACAATATTTTTTCCTATATCGTGTATATCGCCTTTTACAGTAGCTAAAACTATTTTACCCTTTTCTATTTTTTCTCCACCTTTTTCTGAGATTTTTTTCTTTATAACTTCAAAAGATTTTTTTACAGTTTCTGCTGACTGTATAAGTTGAGGCAAGAATATTTCTTTTTCTTCATATTGTTCGCCTACATAATCTAATGCTGGAATAATATAAGAATTAACAATATCTAGAGGTTCTTTGGATTTTAAAAGAGCTTCAGTAATATTAACAGCATCTTCCTCTATTCCATCTACAATTACTTGTTTTAAATCTTTTACCAAATTTACCTTTTCATTTTGTGCTTTTAACATTTCTTTTTTATTTATTGATTTTCCTGCAAATTTATCTATATAGCATTTACCATCTTTATCTATATTAGATAAAACTTCAAAAGCAGCAATAGTTTCTTTCATCCCTTCATCTGAAGTATTTATAATGGGTAAGTCTAGTCCTGCATAAAGTGCCATAGATAAAAATGTCCTATTCAATATTTTTCTTTCAGGAAGTCCAAAGGATACATTACTTACTCCAAGCAATGTCTTAACTCCTAACTTTTCTTTAACCATCTTTATAGCTTTTATTGTTTCTAGTACTTCTTTCTGCTGCGCTGAAGCAGTTAATGCAAGACAATCTATTATTATATTTTTTTTGTGTATACCATACTCCTTTGCAACATTCACTATTTTTTCTGCTATGTTAAATCTACCTTCTGCTGTAGATGGAATACCATCTTCATCTATGGTTAAACCTATTACACATCCTCCATACTTTTTAACTACTGGGAAAACTTTGTTCATTGTTTCTTCTTTACCATTTACAGAATTTATACTAGGTTTACCATTATAAACTCTTGCTCCAGCTTCCAACACTTCAGCATTGGGACTATCAATATTTATTGGCAACTGCACTACCTTTTGTATAGACTTTACAGCTTTAATCATCATTTCTTTTTCATCTATTTCTGGAAGTCCAACATTTAATCCTAGTATATGTGCTCCTTCTTCCTTTTGCTTTACAGCTTCTGTTTGAATGTAATTAACACTTTTTTCTCTTAATTCTTCTTTATACTTTGATTTTCCTGTAGGATTAATCCTTTCCCCAACTATTGTTACTTTTCTATCTAGAAAAATAGTTTCTGTAGAAGAACATATTACCGTAAAATCTTTTTCCTTAGTTTTTAATGGACTAATATCCTTTAATTGTTCACATACAGTTTTTATGAAATCTGGATTAGTACCACAGCAGCCTCCAAAAACCCTTACTCCTTTTTCAGCCATAAACTTTATATATTTTCCAAATTCTGCTGATGTTATATCATATACGGTTTTTTCGCCATCATATCTTGGAAGTCCAGCATTAGGCTGAACCATAACAGGTATAGATGTATATTTTAGTATTTCTTCCACTATAGGCATAAGCTCTTTAGGTCCTAATGAACAGTTTACTCCAAGGACATCTACCCCTAATCCTTCTAAAACAAATACCATTGTTTTAGCATCTGTGCCCATTAAGGTTCTTCCATTATCTTGAAATGTCATAGTGCAAAATACTGGCAGATCACTATTTTCCTTTGCAGCAAGCACTGCTGCTTTAGTTTCATAAAGATCAGACATAGTTTCTATTAAAATTAAATCCGCACCTGCTTTTTTTCCTATTATAACTTGCTTTTTAAATAAATCATATGCTGCTTCAAAGCTTAAACTTCCTGTAGGTTCCATCATTTTTCCAATAGAGCTTATATCTAAAGCAACCAATTTATCTTTTGCTGCTTCTCTTGCAATTTTTACTCCTGCTGTAATTACCTGTTCCACAGAATATTTGGAGGAACTATATTTTAATTCATTTGCTCCAAAAGTATTTGTTATAACTACATTTGCTCCTGCTTCTATATACTGTTTATGAATATCTTTTATAATATCAGGATTTGTTATATTTAAGGTTTCTGGCAAATCTCCTACTTTAAGCCCTGCTTTCTGGAGCATAGTGCCCATGGCACCATCAAATATAATAAATTTATCCTTAAATCTATTTCCAAACAACTCATTAATTTTCAAGACTGCACTTCCTTTCTCTTATCTTAAGTATTTATTTTTTAAAATTTAAATTATTTAAAATTTCTTTAATAATATCTGATCTATTCATAGTATAAAGGTGAACTCCTTCTACCTTATTCTTAAGCAATTCTTCTATTTGATAAGTAGAATATTCTATTCCTGCCTTTTTTAAATCATCTTCATTATATTCATATTTATCCATAAAATTCTTAACCTTTTTGGGAATAACAAATCCAGATAACCCTTGTATCCTTTGAACTAATACTTTATTTACCGCAGGCATAATTCCAACTGTTACTGGAGTTTTTATATTATGATTATATAATTTTTCCTTAAAATCAAAAAAATTATTATTGTCAAAAAATAATTGAGTAATTAAAAAATCCACTCCTGTATCTATTTTTTCTTTTAAATATATTACATTTTTATCTAAATCCTTGCATTCATTATGTCCCTCTGGATATGCTGCTGCAGCTATACATAATTCATTATGGCTTTTTAATCCATTGATTAAATCTTTTGCATATTTATAGGGGTGTTTTTCATCAAATATAAAATCTTCAGGTATGTCTCCTCTTAATGCTAATATATTTTCTATGTTATTCTCTTTTAATTTTTTTAATACCTCTTCTACTTCTTCTTTAGTCGAGGTTATACAGGTTAAATGAGCTAAAGCTTCTATGTTATATTTATTTTTTATAGCTGAAGCTATTTCTACAGTTCTATCTTTACTACTTCCTCCGGCACCATAGGTTATACTTATAAAATCCGGATTGAATTTTTTAAGTTCTTCAATGGTATTAAAAACGCCCTCTAAAGGCTTGTCACTTCTGGGTGGAAAAATTTCAAAAGATAAGGCTATTTCCTTTTTTAAAAATGTATCTTTTATAAACATAAATATTTTCTCCTTTAATTATATAGAATCTTTAAATATATCTTTGAAAAAAAAGCTGCTTTCCTATAAGAAAAGCAGCTTTAAAATTTCTAAATTTTAAATTTTTTTCTTATCTATCAGAATAAATTCTATTCTGCAGGAATTAACACCGATACATTAATTAAAATGCCGGTTGTTGGGTTTCGCAGGGCCAGTCCCTCCACCACTCTTGATAAGTTTATTCAGTTATGTTTAGTGCTAATATTAACAAACATTATTTGCCTTGTCAATAGTACTTATTTTTTTTTAAAAGGTATTGACAAATGAAAAGAATGTTTGTTATGATTTATTCAATTGAATACGGAACTTCTTATCTAGAGTGGCTGAGGGACTGGCCCTATGACGCCCAGCAACCTGAATAATATATTATTCAACGGTGCTAATTCCAGCAGGTTAAAAACCTGACAGATGAGAAACTAGGAGAAAACTCTTCTTGTAGTTCATCTACGAGAAGAGTTTTTTTATTAGAAAAAATTTCTTAATACATTATAAAAATTATAGAAGTTCCGTCCATATATTAGATTTTTAATAATATTTAGGAGGAATTTAAAATGACAAAGCAATTATCTTTTGACACTATTCAAATTCACGGAGGCCAACAAGTAGATCCTACTACAAAATCCAGATGTGTTCCAATATATCAAACTTCATCTTATGTTTTTGACGACCCAGAGGAAGCTGCTGACTTATTTGGTTTAAAGAAAGAAGGAAATATATATACTCGTCTAGGTAATCCTACTACAGATGTTTTTGAAAAAAGAATAGCTCTTCTAGAAGGTGGGGTTGGTGCCGTAGCAACTGCTTCAGGAATGGCTGCCATTACTTATGCTATATTAAACATTGCAAAAGCTGGTGATGAAATAGTTGCGGCGGCTACTCTTTATGGAAGTACTCATACACTATTTAACCATACGTTAAAAAATCTTGGTATTAAAGTTAACCTAGTAGACCCAGATGAACCTGAAAACTTTGAAAATGCCATTAATGAAAAAACAAAAGCTGTTTATATAGAGACCATAGGAAATCCTGGTATAAATATTTGTGATATTGAAGCTATTGCAGAGGTTGCTCACAAAAATGGCATTCCTCTTATTGTAGATAACACATTTGCTACCCCATATTTATGCAAACCCTTTGATTTTGGGGCAGACATTGTAGTTCACTCTGCAACAAAATTTATAGGTGGTCATGGTACTTCTATAGCTGGTGTTGTAGTAGATTCTGGTAAATTCAATTGGGATAATGGTAAATTCCCTGGACTTGTAGAGCCAGATGAAAGTTATCATGGGCTTAAATATTTAGATACCTTTAAAGAAGCTGCTTATATCACAAAGCTTAGAGTATGTCTCTTAAGAGATTTAGGCGCATGCTTGTCTCCATTTAACTCATTCTTACTACTGCTTGGGTTAGAAACTTTATCTTTAAGAGTTCAAAAACATGTATACAATACTAAGAAAATAGTAGAATTTTTACAAAACCATCCTAAAGTAGAATGGGTAAATTATCCTAGTTTAAAAGATAGCAAGTATCATAATTTATCTGAAAAATATCTTTCTAAAGGCTGTGGTTCCATATTTACTTTTGGAGTAAAAGGTGGCCTTGAAGAAGGTAAAAAAATAATAAGTTCACTTAAAATATTTTCACATTTAGCAAACGTGGGAGATGCTAAATCTTTAATAATTCACCCTGCTTCTACTACTCATCAACAGCTTGATGAACAAGAGCAAAAACTTGCTGGTGTAACTCCAGAACTTATTAGAATTTCTATTGGCATTGAAGATACTAATGATTTAATAGATGATCTTTCTAATGCATTAGATCAAATATAATTCTGGAGGTGTCTATTGTGGCAGATTGTGATTGTAAAAATAAAGGATTTAAAAAATATTTAACTTTTGCAAAAAATAAAGATTTTTTATTACAAAGCGGCAAAAGTTTTGGTCCCATAACCTTATGTTTTGAAACTTATGGCACTTTAAATCAGGACAAAAGTAATTGTATTTTCATAACTCATGCTCTTACTGGTGATTCTCATTTAGCTAAGCATAGTGAAGATGATATACCTGGTTGGTGGGAAGAATTTGTGGGTGCTAACAAAGTGTTTGATACTAATAAGTATTTTATTATATGTTCAAATATTTTAGGAGGATGCAGTGGTTCTACGGGCCCTGCCTCCATAAACCCTGAAACTAACAAACCTTATGGAACAAGTTTTCCCATAATTACAGTTAAAGATATGGTAAATTCACAGAAGAAGATTTTTGAATATTTAGACATAACTCATGTTTTAGCAATTGTAGGAGGTTCCCTTGGTGGTATGCAATCTCTTCAATGGGCTGTTTCTTATCCTGATTTTATGTATGGAATTATAAATTTAGCTGCACCACTTAACTTAAGTACAGAGGCTGTAGGAATAAATCACATTATGAGGAAAGCTATAATGTGTGATACAAACTGGAGAAATGGCGATTATTATGATTTTGGGGTACCTTACAATGGCTTATCAATTGCTAGAATGCTGGGTATGCTTACTTATCAAACTGGTGAGCTAATGAACAACAAATTTGGGAGAAATACAAAAAATCATATAGAGGATTTTTATGAAAACCTTGAAGCTGAATTTGAAATAGATAGCTATCTTAACTATCAAGGTAGTAAATTAGTAGAAAGATTCGATGCTAATAGTTATTTATATCTTACTCGTTCATTAGATTTATTTGATTTAAAAAGAGATTATGGTTCTTACGAAAAAGCTTTGAGGAGAATCAAAGCAAAATTCTTATTAGCTGCTATAACTTCTGATACACTATTCAATTTAAGCGAGCTTAGAAGAACTAGAGACATATTGAACTTAAATGATGTGGACTTAGAATATTTCGAGGTTCAATCAATTTATGGTCATGACTCATTTTTAATAGAGACAGAAAAGTATACAGATTTTTTAGAAAACTTTTTTAAAAAACTTAATATAAATTCATATGAAGCGCTTAACAAACTGAACTTTACTGCTTCAAATTTATCCGATGTCTACCACCGCTAACACCCCAACTTCTATAAATTGGGGATAAGCGGTGCTACGGCCCTGGATAACGGTTTCTAAGCTTCAGATGGAGTGAAAAAACTCCACCTGAAGCCAAGAATCCTGTTTATAAAAAATCAAATATCCAATAATAATTAAGGAGCGATTTTAAATATGGCATGTATATCAATACTAGGCTATGGTGTGGTAGGTACAGGTATAGCTGAATTAATAAATAGAAATAAAGAAAGGTTCAAAAAAATCACAGGTGAAAATCTTCAAATATCAAAAATTCTCGTTAGAAACATTAAAAAGCATGAAAAAGAAAATGATTTTAACCTTTTGACAGATAATTTTGATGATATCTTAAAGAATCCTGTAGACATAGTAGTAGAGGTTATGGGTGGTATTAACCCAGCTTATCAATATATAAAAAAAGCTTTAAAACTAAAAAAACATGTAGTAACAGCTAATAAAGATTTAATTGCAGAACATGGAAGAGAGCTTTTAGATTTAGCTAATGAAAATGGAGTTACATTAAATTTTGAGGCTAGTGTAGGCGGTGGAATTCCTATAGTTAAGCCTCTTATAGAATGTCTTACTGGTAATGAAATTATTAGTATTAAAGCAATATTAAACGGTACTACTAACTTCATACTTTCAAAAATGTATAATGAAGGCATGGATTATGAGGAAAGTCTAGATCTTGCTCAATGTTTAGGCTTTGCAGAAGCTGATCCTTCATCTGATGTTTTAGGCTACGATGCAGCAAGAAAGTTATCTATACTTTCTACTATAGCTTATGGTGAAAAAGTTAACTGGAAAGAAATAAATATAGAGGGTATTACTAACATAGATAAAGAGGATTTTAACTATGTGAAGGCCAATGGTTATAATATAAAGCTTTTAGCCATAAGTAAAAAAGAGAAAAATGGAATTTTTGCTTGTATAAGACCTGTCATAGTAAATAAAAATTCTAACCTGAGCCTCATTGAAAATGAAGAAAATGCCATTGTAATAGAGGGTGATGCTGTAGGAGATGTTATATTTTCTGGTAAAGGTGCTGGAATGTTTCCTACTGCTAGTGCAGTTTTTGGTGATATATCGGATATAATTCAAAACAGAAACAAAAAAATGATTAAATTTAATGGTGAAAACGCCAATATAGAAAAATTTTGGAATCATGAATCTAGTTGGCTTTTAAGAATAAAAACAGATGATAGAGTAAATATTATGTGCCTTTTAGCAGATAGCTTTAAAAATTGTTATATTTTTAAAAATAATTTAAATACCAATGATGAAGTTGCTGCTATTATTAAAGAAGAAAACGAAAATGAAGTAAATTCTAGATTAAACCACCTATTAGCTTTACCTCATGTTCATTTTATAAAAAAATTCTTACAAATAGATTAAAAAGAGTGTATTTTAAATTAGTAAAGAAACCCATGAATTTAATCACGGGTTTCTTTAAATACTAAGTTAATACATGCATCTACTAACTTAGTATCAAATTCTTCTGCAGATCTTTGGCTGTAAGTTTTTCTAATTGTGAAGACATCTATTACTTTTACGGATTTTTCTTCTATTATTAAAAATATAACAAATTATTATAAACATAAGTATAGTAATACTTATAAAACTTCCAGATACAAAACCAGGTGTAATATATGTCATTTCCACATTATGAGATCCAGGCTCTAATGCTAACCCCATAAGAATTCCATTCACCTTTATTAATTCCTGTTTCTTTCCATCTACCTTTGCTGACCAGCCTTTATTAAAAGGTATATTAAATGCCATTATTCCCTTTTCTTTATTCTCTATTTTCCCTTTAACTTTTCCACCATCTACATATAAATTTTCCATATTATATTTGTTTCTTTCATCTACCCAATCCTTGTAAAACTTATATGAATTAAACCACGCATGTGAATTGCTAATTTTGTATTTTCCTTCTGAAATATTTAATTTCAACATACTGGTTTTTCCATCTAACCGAAAAGTATATTGATAAATAGGATATACATAAGCGTATTCTTCTTCTGATTTAGCTGTAGATTTTCCATTAACAGTTAATATAAATCCCTGACCATCTGAAGGTTTCAAATTCATTGAAAATAATATTTCACCATTAATATTTTTTTTATTATTTTTGATTGGAATATTCATGGATGCATTTTCTTTAGCTGTTAAAACTCCATCTTTATATTTCATATTTTTGGTAGTTACCTTTGACCAATCTAATATAAGTTCCTTAGTTGTATCATCAAGTGGATAACTAGTTAATCCAGATACATTTTTATCAACCATAGCTGTTTGAAGAAGCATTGCATCTTTTTGTGCAACATTCATATTATTATAATCTTCTCTATTAATAATACTTGTATACCATAAATCAAATCCTACATTGTATTGATTTTTGTATACATTATAATTATTGGTTTTCTTAGTAAGTGAGTATCCATAAGGCGTAAAGTCATAATCTTTTTTATTGTTAACTACATATTCACCACCAAAAAAGGTTTCTAAAAATAATCTATCATCAAAATTCTTATAGGAACTAGGCGTTACAAATGGATGTAAAATATCATAATCAACCTTTAGCCATCTATGAAGATTTCCATCAACCATACTGTTGTATGCACTTGTACCATAATAACCATAATTCATTGGTGCATTCTCTTGCGCTAGATTTCTAAAAACCGTTCTATAAAATTCATTTTCAGATGGAATTAATTCACTAAATATTTGTTGTTCTTCTTCATTTTCCATGCAAGAATTTGTTAATAATTCATGTGTCATATCAGGTCTTGCAATATTAAGATAGCAATTGGTATTTCCCATAAGAGGAACCATCGCGCACAAAACTATAATACTGTTTAAAATAACATTTACGGATTTTTTTAAAATGTACTTTTTTAAGGTTACTGCTAAAAAACACAATAAACCTGAAGATAAAATTATAATATCTATAATATTAGTTATTTCTTTGTTGTGAACTATCATGAAATTAAGTCCTTTTGACTGTTTTGAATAGTAAAAAACTACTGTCAATATAGTAATAATAGAGAAAAAACACCACCCTGTACTTTTCAGTCTATCATTTTCTTCTAACCAATTTGGAACTGCATAAGCTACCGCAAAAATAAATAAATATAACCATCTGTCAGAAGAATATGAAAATCCATTAAAAAATGCTCCAGAATAAGGTGTTAAATACATAATAAAAAAAATACCTGCAAGTACTGTTTTTCTCTTAGTAATTGAAGAAAGTTTCTTCCATGGTAACGCAAAAACAATTAAAATAATTAATGGAAATCCTAAAATATTAGCATAGGAAAACAGTCTTTCAGGTAACAGGAATATATAATCAATATGATAAAACATATGAGTTTTTACTGCATTTGAAAAACGGTCCGTTTTCAAAAATGCTAGAACTGAAGGAATAAATGCCACAGCTGACAATCCTATTGCCATTATAGCAAATACAGCATATTTAAAAATATTATTAAAAAAGCAATATATTTTTTCCCTAATATTTTTTCCTTTAATATTAAAAAACACAAGAATAAAAATAATATAAAAAACAAAACTAACAAACCCGAAATAAAAACTATTGGCCACAGTTAATGCAGCACTAATAACAAAAAGATACCATTTTTTAGTTTTTTCATATATCCTCCATCCTAAAATAGTAAGTGGTAACCATATATATGCATCTGCCATAAAATCAAAGAAGAGAGAAGACCATATAAAGCTAATACATCCGCCATATATAGCAGCTCCTATTAAAGACGTATACGTCTTTTTTTTCTCATATTTTAACAACCCATATAAAATTGACATAGCTAAAAATTGCCTAAAAATGCTAAAAATCAGTCTCCAGTGAATAGTTCCTCCTAAAGTCAAAGTTCCAATTCCTAATTTTCTCAATATAAGCATTAAATAAAAAAATGGACTTGTAGTATAATAATAAGCAAATTCACTAAAAATGTCTCCACCAAGACCATAAGACCATGACCAAAAATGTTGGTTGAAATTAAAAGATTTTTGAAGAAACGTAACAAAATACATAAGTTGAGAAGTATTATCCAATCCCATTTTTCCAAACATCTTTCCACTATAAAAAACGTATAAATGGCAACCTAAAGAAAAAAATAACAAAATAACAAGTGCAAAAAAATTTCTAACCATAGGTATTTTAGACTTTTTTTCAATATGTACATCTGAACTCAATACCTTATGTGTTAACATAAAAGTTATAGGTATTGGCAGTATAGAAGCTAAAAGTGCTGCAATTGAAGGACTTATTTTTAAAATATTAACCAGTAAAATTAAAGAAAACGTAGAAATTAAATAGTTAGCTAAAGTAGTCAATGGATATTTAATAAATTTTTTTAAAGTTGGTTTTACTTTAAAGGTAAAGAAGCAATTAAGAAAATATGATCCAATCATACTAAAAGTAAAAGCAATAGTATGGCTTATAACATAAGGCACTTTTAGCCATAGTAAAAGAAGGTACCATATGTAATAGTGAATAGTATTAATGACTCCAATTATACCAAATCGTAAAAAGTTGAAAGTATTGCTTTTCTTTTTTACAAAATCATTAAAATATCGCTTTATATTATTCTTCATATTTGCCCTCCCAGTAGTGTTTTTCTTTTGCTTCTTCAATATTTGTTTCTTCAATAAGAAAATGTGGGCGTCTCTTTACTTCATAATAAATTCTACCAATATATTCACCTATTACACCAATTGATAGGAGTTGAGCCCCTCCCATAATTAAAATTGCAGACATTATTGTAAAGTATCCTGGCATGTCAATTCCAACTATTAAAACACGTATTAAAGAGTAAATTACATAAGCTATCCCTAAAATCACCATTAAAAAACCTAAATATAATGTTGATCTCAAAGGTTTATTGTTAAATGACAGTATTCCATCAATGCCGTATTGTACAAGCTTTCTAAAGCTCCATTTGCTTGCTCCACTAACTCTTTGTTGATTTTCATATTCGATTACTTTTACATTAAAGCCAATCCAAGAAAACATTCCTTTTGAAAATCTATTATATTCATGCATAGATAGCAATGCCTTTACTGACCTTTTGCTTAAAAGACGAAAGTCCCCTACACCATCCTCAAGCTTTACATCAACTAAATGATTAACTATTTTATAATATAACTTAGATAAAAAAGTTTTTGATTTTGAATCTCCAGTTCTGTTTCGTTTTGCAATTACTTGATTATATCCGCTAAGATAGTACTCAACCATTTTAGGAATTAATTCTGGTGGATGTTGTAAATCCGCATCCATTAAAATTACAGCATCTCCATTAGAATAAGCAAGTCCAGCTAAAATACCAGCTTCTTTACCAAAGTTTCTAGTAAAAGAAATATATTTAACATGTGTATCAAAACTTTGAAACTGCTTAATTACACTTAGTGTATCATCCTTACTTCCATCATCAACAAAAATAAATTCATAATCATATTTTTGTGTTAAACAATAGTCTCCCAATACATCTATTAATTTTTCATAGGTTATTCTAATAGCATTACCTTCATTATATGAAGGTATTACCACAGTTAATTTCATAATAATTATCTCCTTCTAAATATCCTATTATAAAATTGAAAAAAAATATAACCATGCATAGTTATATTTTTTATAATAAAATATTAATCATATTACCTTTGCATCTCACTAAATGAATATTAAATTCCCCCCACCATAGATGACGTTCAAGCACCACCTGAATCAAGTTTCACTTAATTTTTCATATCATTATTAATATGACTGTATGGGAAAAATACTTTTAACATACCTAAATAATACAAATCTACCAACTTTAATATATATTATACCATATTTTGTACGTTTTTAACATTTTAATAAATAAATTAATTTAAAATATAGTTTATCAATACCAATATTCTCTTTTTTTTGAAAATATTTTAACTAATCCCATAAAACTTTATTCAAATATGGGTAAACTTGATTACACCTCTCCTCACAAATTTCTTTATTGCTGTAATATGCAATATTTTCGCCTAAACATTTATCCATACAAAAATATCTTACATTACAATTTTTGCATTTAAGTACATCATCAACAATACTTCTTTGTAACTTATTTTTAACAAATTCGTAATACTCCTTAGAATTGAATATACAGTTAGGCTCTTCCTTTATTATATTTCCAAATTTATATTCTTCATTTTCTAAAATAAGGCATGGATACATATCTCCCAATTCATTAATCATGAATTTTTTAATTCCTGCTTTACAAAAAATTTTACACTCTAAATTCTCTCTGATCGTCTCTATATCCTGACTATTGATACTACTAAATGCTAAATAATCGTTTATGCCAATATCTTTATAGTTTTTTAGCCCTCTTCCCATTGCCGAAAATTTTCTAACTTCCCCGGTTACACCTAATTTTTCACATAAGTTATTAAAATCATCTTTATGATTAAAATTTTGATATGTACAAGTCATAGTAAGATTTATAGTATCTTTCGTAAACCCTACTTCTTTAAGATACGATATTGCTTGTACTATTTTCTTATAAACATCTTTACCTCTTATATATTCAGTCGATTTTTCATCATAACCATCTACACTAATGGAAATAGCATTTACACTCTTTTTTAATATAACAGCCATTTCTTTATCAATCAACGTACCATTTGTTATGAGATTAACCTTTCCTTTGAATTCTTGCCTTATATATGAAAGTAATTCTTTTATATCTTTTCTAATTAGAGGTTCTCCTCCTGTTAAAAGTAAAGTATCTATATTCATTTTAAAAATTTTATTTAAAATTTTTATTATCTGTTCAGTACTTAATAAATCTTTGTTATTTATATCTGCTGAAGCTGCGCAGTGTAGACATTTTAAATTACATTTATTAGTTAATTTAAATTCAATATCTTTGATATTTTCAATGTTTATTTTTAGTTCTTCGTCATTTGAATCTTTTAGCATTTTTTCTTCAATTAAAACTTGAAAAATTTCAGTTAGCTGCTGTTTATCACAATCTTTATCGAGACTATTTATGTATTCTGAGGGAGAAATTCTATTAATAATGCAGTAACTTACTTTATTGAACATAGACTTATCCATTACTCCCCAAATACCAGAATAACCATTAATCACAATTACAGTATTCTTCTCTTTTATAAATTGAACATATTGTGAAAAAACAATATTGCTATCATTTAAAGTTAACATTAGATACCCTCTTTCTTAATTATTTTTAAATATGAAAACACCAGAACATTATACATGCTATGGTGTTTTCAGTACTCATTACCAAAAATAAAATATTATAAGCAATCTGTTCCTGATGTCCATATATATGTTGGAATATAGTTAACTTTTATTTTTTTGCTTTTTCCATATATTTTCATTTTTATTCTCCTTTCTATATATAATATTTTTAAATCAAACTGCAGTTATGATTTGTATGCAATTGTATGTTTATCCATTTCATTCCAATTGCACAATAACAATATACCACTTATTATAAAAAAATTCAATATTATGTCAAAAGTATTTTTATGTGTATATTACCTATTTACATTAATTTGATTAATAATATATAGTTGATCTAATTACTTGACTTTCCTTTTCCCCTATGCTACTAAATTTAAGCATGTCCTGTGATTCCTTTTGAGTTTTTGTTACTGATAATGAATCACCATCACTTAATTTAAAACTTTTACCCTTATTTTCACAAATCTCTACTTGTCCATTTACACAATAAAATACATCTGTTGCTTGAGAGTAACTTTCACTTTGTAAATTCTCTAATAACACTTCCTTACTCTCTCCTTCATTAATTTCAATAGTCTGCAGATTTCCTTTGCAACCTTCAGCCATCATTAAATTAAAATCTGTTACTTTTCCATAACTTTTAGTATTCCATTCTCCATCAAAGCTGTCTTGTTGAAACTTTTTTAATACAGCACTGTGGTGTTTTTCATGTTTAAGAAGAAGTTCTCCTTCTATAATCATTATTATTCTAAATATTCCTTTTAAATGTGTAAATGTAGATTCCTCTATTTGGACCTTTGCAGAACTTAATCTCCATTTAAAGTTTCTTTCACTGTATACAGCTTCCTTTGGATAAATTAAAAGCTGAGTTGTTGTACCTCCTGACCATTCACTAGTTTTATAATCCTTTTTTCTAATAATTTCATAAAACATTTTAAATTATCCTCCTAATAATATCTAGTGTAGTACCCACCACACTGATTTGTTTTATTTGTTTTAAATATTAAAAATATCATTATTAAATTTTTTTTCTTCTTTAATCTTAGATATTTCATCTAAAATAATTGGAATTCCATGTTTTATATTTTCTAAATTAGCTCTAGCTATACTTATTTTTAAAATATTGTTATTAAAATAATCCTTTGAATAATTCTTTTTCATATCTTCCAAATATATATTTCTGTGATTAAGTTTTTCAATAATACTACTAGCATTTATATTTTTCAAGAGTCCAATACATGCAAAAAAACCTACATCAGGTACATGACATTTTACATAGGATGTATCTAAAAATGATAATTCCCTTTTTAGTAAATTCATTCTTTCAGAATATGTTTTTTTTATCTTTTTCACATGCGCTTTAAACATACCACTTTCTATATAAATTTCCAAAGCTCCTTGAGATAATACTGAAGTACTTAAATCCGACCATTTTTTATGTTCTCTAAACATATTTGTCAAAATTTTAGGTAGTACTACTGCTGCAATTCTAAGACCTGGTAATAATATTTTTGAAAAGCTTTTCAAATATATAACCCTTGATGAAACATCATCATAGTACATAGGATATGAATTACTCTTAATCTCTAAATCCGCAAGATAATCATCTTCTATTATATACACATCATATTTTTGTGCTAATTTTAAAATTTGTTTTTTCTCTTCATTAGAATAGTTTGTTCCTAATGGATTATGAAATCTTGGAATGGTATAAAAACACTTCACATTACAATTTGCAAACTTGCTTTCGAGTTCATCCAAATCTATACCTTGGAAGCTTCTTTCAATTCCAATTACTGAAGCATTACTAAATTCTAGTGATTTTAAGACTCCATTATAAGTAGGTTGTTCCACAAGTACATTACTTTTTCCATTTGGGAATAGCATATTGCACAAAATATTTATTGCTTGCTGGGAACCTGCAGTTATAAAAATATTATCCGTACTACAAAATATTTGATATTCCTGAAAATACTTTTCCAATACATTTATTAAACTTGGAAGTCCTTTAGCATCTGAATAATTAAAAAGAGTTTGTTTGTATATGTCTATTGCTCTATTTAAACAATGTTGAAATTCCTCATAGGGTAGTATGCCTTCATCTGGAGCTGCTGAAGAAAAATTTATTATTTCACTTTTCAAACTTTTATTTAATTCATTTTTATTTTCCACTAAATAATACCCGCTTTGTGGTATTGAATACACTTTGTGTTCCTTTTCCAATTCATCATAAGCTCTTACCACTGTTGCTTTACTACAACCAAATTTTTCAGACAATACTCTCACCGTAGGCAGCTTCTGTTTATACTTTAAATTTTCATTTGATATTTCATTCATTATATAATCTACAATATCAGTGTATTTACTCATTCCCACACCTCTTTACATATTTTGTACCAGTACAATCATTATTTTCACTTATTGTATTACATTTAATTATATTTTACACTTTAATTGTACTATGTTAAATATTTAAGGAGGTAATAAACTTATGTACATTTTACTTTTAAAATATATAAAGCCTATTGAAGAAGTTGAAAAATCATTAAATCTTCATATAAGTTATTTAGAAAAATATTATTCTCTTAAAAAATTCATATGTTCTGGAAGACAGAATCCAAGAACTGGTGGAGTCATATTGTGTAATGCAGGAGATATTAATGAAGTAAATGAAATAATTAAAGAAGATCCCTTCTACTCTAGAAAAATTGCTGAATATGAAATAATTGAATTTTTGCCTACAAAGTATGATGAAAGATTTAAATGCTTTATAACTGAATAAAACAAAAGAAGGAGGAATTTATTAATATTAAGGATTAACTCAACTCTCAACTAAAAAAATTAGTCCTTAATATTAATAGAGATAATTATGATTAAAAAAATGACTTTTGACCATATTCCTGAAATTCAAAGAATAGATAATATATGTTTTAAATCTGATGCTCTGAGAAGAGCTGATGGAATTAAAGCTTATATAGAAAAAAGTAACAATGCTAGTATTGTATATGAGCTCAATAATAAAATTGTAGGATATAATTTTATACATATTTGGGGTAATTTTGGATGGTTTGGTAGTTTTGGAGTTGACCCTATGTATCAAGGCAGAGGGATTGGTAAAGAATTACTTGACTATACAATAAAATTTCTAAAAGAAGATATGAAAGTCGAAAATATTGGTCTTTACACCATGCCAGAGTCCAGCTACAATGTAGGCATTTACATGAATATTGGATTTAAACCACTTAAGCTTTCTCTAAATATGAAAAAGCAGCTTGATACTTCTTGTGATGATTCCTATTCTCCTAAATATGAAATAACAACTGTAGATGTTTCCAATGAATCAAACTATTTAAAATTAAAAGAGGATATAAAAACTCTTTCTAATAAAATATCTAAGGGTTTAGATTTGTCTTCTCAACTTTACTTAATAAAATATAAAGAGTTTGGAACTGCCTTTGTATTAAAACATAATAATGAAATTAAAGGCTTTGCTCTGTGTCACAGCAAAAGCATAAGAGAAAATATTACTGATTGCCTGGAAATAACTCTTCTTTGTATAAGTGGAGATATTGACTATAAAGAAGCCTTAGATTCCATTCTTCATCAGTGTGTTAAATATGCAAAGAGCATAAATTACAAGAGCATAGCCATAGATTGTACCACTTATAATTATAATATTTGTACTCATTTACTTTGTAATCATAAATTTAAAATAAAACAAACTAAACTTATTTTGATTATGGGAAATGAAAACTACATTAATGAACTTAATGGTTTAGTTCTATGTAGATGGGCTGGGTAAATTCAAATAATATTCAGATGGAACCAAAACACCATATTAATTTTCATCCTTACCAATTAATATGGTGTTTTACTTATTAAAATTATTATGTTATTCTTTTTGCATAATTAAATGTAATCTTTAATATTCGGAGGAATAAATGAATAAGTTTAAAAAATTGATGAAAAGAAAGCTAGTTTGGTTTCTTGTTATATTGTTTGCTTTTGTTTATCTAAATAACAGCTCTTTTTTGACTAAACAACATACTGGTAAACCTTTGCTCCTTGCACATAGAGGACTTGCTCAAACCTTTAATATGGAAGGAATTACAAATGAGACAAACACAGCCCAACGTATATATGAACCAGAACACCCTTATCTAGAAAATACAATTTCATCAATGGAAGCAGCTTTTCGATATGGAGCTGACATAGTTGAACTTGATATTCAATTAACTAAAGATGGTCAGTTTGCTGTTTTCCACGACTGGGCACTTGAGTATCGAACCAATAAAAAAGGTACCACAAGAGATTATACTATGACAGAATTAAAACAGTTTGATATAGGTTATAACTATACTGCCGATAATGGTAAAACGTTTCCCTTTCGTGGTAAGGGAGTTGGACTTATGCCATCTCTTGATGAAGTTCTAAACCGTTTTTCTGAACACTCCTTACTAATACATATTAAAAGCAATGACTCTCAGGAAGGAGAACAATTAGCTCAATATTTATCAAAAAAATGTTTAAGTCAATTAACAGTATATGGAGGAGATAAACCAATTGCTGTTTTACAAAAAAGGCTTCCTAACCTTAAAATTATGTCTAAAGCTACGCTAAAAAATGCAGTTTTTTCTTATATAGCTATAGGATGGACAGGGTATATTCCAACATCATGTAAAAATACCGAAATACATATACCTCTTAAATATACTCCTCTGCTGTGGGGATGGCCAAATCGTTTTCTTAATAGAATGGAAAGTGTTAATACTCGTGTAATTGTTGTTGGTGGAGAAGGTGAATTTTCGGAAGGTTTTGATACAGTTGAAGATATAAAACTTCTACCTGAAAATTATACTGGAGGAATATGGACAAATCGCATTGATAAAATAGCACATTTATTTAATGACAAGAATGTCAATTAATTTTAAATTTATGCGAACCTTAAAAAGTAGATTTAAACTAAATCAAGCTGTTATTTTCTTCAGTTCAACTTCTAAATACAAATCTATTCATATTACGAAGAAAAACATCTATTAAAATAGGTGTTTTTCTTCATTTGCTAAATTATTTTATTTAATTCTATCATTGTATAATTATTTATACTGTACAATAAAATATGGACAAAACTTAGTTAACTTTATTAGTTCTCTAATGCCTACTACTTTACGTTTAGTTTTCTTTTGGTTTTGCATAACCACTATTTATACAAGCAAAGATATGCTGTTTCTTCTTCCACTTTTACTCCAAATTTCTTATTTGCTTCTACTATAAATGTTTCATTTTGTTTGAATTCTTTCCACTCCTGACTTTCTGGAAGTTTTATTCTCATACTTCCACTGGTTACTGTCATAATTTCTTTACTTGAAGTTCCAAATTCATATTCTCCTATTGCCATAACCCCTATAGTTGCAGGACCATCTGCGGTGTTAAATGCCATAGACTTTACTTTTCCTTCAAAGTATTCATTTGTTTTAAACATATTATCTCTCCTATTCATAATATTAAAATTTACTTTGACATTTCCTTAGACTTTTTTGTACAGCTCTTCATGGCAGCCAGAACTGCAGCCCTTAATCCTTTTTCTTCCAATACTGCTACAGCTTCTATCGTTGTTCCCCCTGGTGAACAAACCATATCTTTAAGTGCTCCAGGATGCATACCTGTTTCTAAAACCATTTTTGCAGAACCAAGTACTGCTTGTGCTGCAAATTTATAAGCTTGATTCCTTGGCATACCATCTAGCACCGCAGCATCTGCCATAGCTTCAATGAACATATATACATAAGCTGGGGATGAACCACTAACTGATGTTACAGCATCCATTAATTTTTCACTTACTATTTCTGCTTTACCAAAACTTTCAAAAATACTAACTATTCCCCCTATTTCTTCTTTAGTTACTATTTCATTTGGACATAATGCAGCCATACCTTCTCCTACAAGGGCAGGAGTATTTGGCATTACTCTAACTATTTTTAACTTTCTACCAAACATTTCTTCAGTACCACTTATAGATTTTCCTGCTGCAATAGTTACTATTATTACATTTTCTTTAACTTGATCTTTTATTCCTTTAATTACTACTTCATATAAATTAGGCTTTATTGACAAAATTAAAATATCTGCAGCTTTAGCTACCTCATTATTGTTTGTAGTAGTTCTTATACCATATCTTTCAACACATTGCTCTAAACTTTTTTCATTTAAATCTCCTACTATTACATTCTCTGGAGAAAATAAATTTGCTTTAATTATTCCTCCTATCATTGCTCCACCCATATTTCCGCAACCTATAAATCCTATAATTTTATTCATAATTTTCCTCCTTCTATACTGTTTACCCTTATTTAATCAAATACAGTACCTATCTATTAATTAACAAACAGCACCACCATCAAAAGATTGTTCTGTTCTTTCTATTATTTCTCCTTGTAATACCTTATCAAGATTATTAAAGTAATCACTGTATCCAGCAACACGAACTATAAGATTTCTGTATTCATCAGGATTTTTTTGAGCTTCTAAAAGTGTCTCACGACTTACTACATTAAACTGAATGTGATGACCATCCAATGTAAAATATGATCTTACTAAACTTGCTAGATTATTTAAGCCTTCTTCCCCTTGCACCACACTTGGATCAAACTTCTGATTTAATAAAGTTCCTCCAGTTCGCAAGTGATCCATTTTGGATGCTGATTTAAGTACTGCTGTAGGTCCATTTATATCCGCACCTTTTTCAGGTGAAATACCTTCTGAAACTGGCACATGAGCTTTTCTTCCATTAGCACTAGCTCCCATAACTGCACCAAAATAAACATGACATGTAGTTGGAAGCATATCTATTCTATGAACGCCACCTCTTCCATTTTTTCTACCATTTACTTCATTATAGTAAGCATCAAATATTGTTCTCATTATGCTGTCTGGATAATCATCATCATTACCATACTTAGGAGTTTTATTTTTTACTAAATTTAAAATATCTTCATGTCCTTCAAAATTATCCTTTAATGATTCCATTAACTCTTTCATTGTTATATTCTTTTTATCAAATACTTGATATTTTACAGCTGTTAAGCAATCAGTAATAGTTCCTATTCCAACTCCTTGAATATAGCTGGTATTGTATCTAGCACCACCTGCATTATAATCTTTTCCTTTGGAAATACAATCATCTGTTACTACAGAAAGGAATGGTACAGGCATCAGCGTTGCATATAGTTTTTCAATTACTCTATTTCCTCTGACTTTTATATCAATAAAATGCTTAAGTTGTTTCTTAAAAGCATCAAATACTTGGTCATAGCTTTCAAATTCTGTAACCTCTCCTGTTTCAATACCTAATTTTTTGCCAGTCATTATATCAATACCATTATTTAATGTTATTTCAAATATTTTTGGTAAATTAAAATATCCTGTTAGAATATACGCTTCTTTACCAAAGGCTCCTGCTTCAACGCAGCCACTAGTTCCACCGCATCTAGCATCCTCTATAGTTTTACCTGCTCTAACCAGTTCTTGAATTACAGCATCTGCATTAAACATTGATGGTTGTCCCCATCCTTTTCTAGAAATTTCACAAGCTCTTTTTACAAATTTTTGTGGACTTTTTTTACTTACTTGTACATTGGAACTTGGCTGTAATAACCTCATTTCATCTATTACATCAAGTAAAAGATAACTTACATCATTAACGCCGTCTAACCCATCTATTCTTACTCCACCTACATTAATGTTTGCAAAGTCTGTATAGGTTCCACTTTCCTTTAATGTTACCCCAACCTTAGGTGGTGCTGGCTGATTATTAAATTTAACCCAAAAACATTGTACTAATTCTTCTGCTTCATCATGAGTTAATGTTCCATGCTCTAATTCCTTTTGGTAGAATGGATTTAAATGTTGATCCAACCTTCCTGGATTATAAGCATCCCATGGATTCAGCTCAGATATAACGCATATATGAACAAACCAGTACATTTGAAGAGCTTCTCTAAAAGTTGTTGGAGCATTAGCTGGTACATGACTGCATATTTCTGAAATCTGAAGAAGTTCTTCTTTTCTTTTTAAATTTTTTTCCTTTTGGGCTAATTCTTTAGCATACGTTGAGTAACGCTGACCTAAAATCATTACCGCATCACAAGCTATGCTCATAGCTTCCAATTGATTTTTCTTATCTAAAGCTTCGTCATCCCCGTAATAATCAAGCTTTGAAATAGCTTCTTCAATATCCTTTTTAAAATCTAAAAATCCCTTTTTATATATTTTGCCATCTCCTGCAGTATGTCCTGGACCTCTTTGCTCCATAAACTCTGTAAATAATCCTGCTGCATAACAATTTTTCCACTGTTCTGTCATACTGTCTAGAATTTTATATCTCATTGATCTTTTTTCCCAATATGGGATTATATCTTCTTCTTGAACTTTTTTAGCTTCTTCATCTACTTTGAAAGATATTTTTTCTCTCATGTCCATTATGTTAAAATCTTCAAGAGTATGACAACACAATTCTGGATAAGTTGAAGTTGCTGCAGGGGTTTCTCCTCTTTCTCCAACTATTAATTCCCCATCATTAATGCAAAGCTTTTTTTTACTCATTAATTCTTTTAAAACTAATGCTCTA
Source organism: uncultured Clostridium sp. (assembly GCA_964554365.1). Classification (GTDB taxonomy): domain Bacteria; phylum Bacillota; class Clostridia; order Clostridiales; family Clostridiaceae; genus Clostridium_AM. The sequence goes on from CAZKOJ010000041.1 coordinate 22,413, forward strand.
AGCACTGGAATAGAAACCTTTCCTTCATACTTTTGATAAACTTCATTTTCTATTTTTGCTCTTTCCATAGAAATTCGTGGAATTGCATTTAAACTCTGTTCTCTTAATTTTTTTACTCTTTCAGTCATCATGATTGATTACCCCCCTATTTTAATTTTCATTCCAGATTTTTTGAATTTATCTGCTATTTCTTCCATCCTCTTATCAGATGGTTTTTCCATACCAGATAATTTATAGGTCATTTTAAGTCTTTTATATTTATCCATACCCATTTTATGATATGGCAATAAGTTAACCTGCTCTACATTTATATGTGATAAAAATTTAATAGCTTCATCTATATGTTCATCATCATCATTAACACCTGCAATAATAATCATTCTAATAAATATTCTGCAGCCTTTATTCGAAAGCTTTTTTAAATTTTCAAATATGTTAACGTTTTCAGCTCCTGTATACTTAATATGCTTTTCATTATTCATAAGCTTAATATCATATAAAAACAAATCTACTTTATCAGCTATTTTCTCTAAGCTCTCCCAGGATGCATACCCACTGGTATCTAATGTAGTGTGAATTCCTCTTTCTTTGCATTTCTTTAAAACTTCATTTAAAAAATCTACATAAATTAATGGTTCTCCTCCTGAAAATGTAACGCCTCCACCAGATTCATCATAAAACACTTCATCTTTTATTATTTCTTTCATAAGTTCCTGTACTGTAACATCTCTACCAACATATTCTCTTGCATTGTTTGGACAAAAATTAGTACATTTACCACAAAGGAAACATTTATTTTCATCTACAGCTGGATAGTTCTCTTTAATTTCAATGGCATTTTGCGGGCATCTTTTTGCACAAACACCACAACCTGTACATCTTTCTTCAAAGAACATTATTTCATGCTTGGGGTTTTGAGTTTCTGGATTATGACACCACCAACACTTAAGTGGACATCCTTTGAAAAAAATTGTAGTTCTAATACCGGGCCCATCATGTATAGAATATTTTTGAATATTTATTATAGTATTTGAATTCACTTGCATCAACTCCTTTACGTTATGAGTCTTTTGAAAAAAAATGCCTTATATATTAATTATGTACTTAGTTTATTTTCTGAAAATATTAGGAGTGTTTATTGTAAGTAACTTAACTGTTTTATTTGTATAATTTGCCCAATTATGAACAATGTTTGAATCATAATGTGCACTATCTCCAGGAAACAATTCTTGCTGTTCGTTGTTAATAAGTAATGTAAGGATTCCTTCTAAAACATAAACGAATTCTTCACCATCATGTGGATAGGAAGCCATAGGTTCTTTACTACTAGTTGGAAGTATCTCTATTAACCTTGGCAAAAGATTTTTATTTTCTATATCATTGGTCAAGTGATAATGTATAAACTGATTGTTTTCCACTTGAAATACTTCTTTTTCATAGCTTCGAAGTATAATTTTTTTATTATGTTTTATTTCATTAAGGAAATATGCTAAGTTAACATCTAAAGCTTTTGCAATATTACCTAAAGAATCTATAGCTATTGCTGTTAATCCTCTTTCCAGTTGTGATAAAAATCCAATAGATAAATTTGTTTTACCACTTAATTCTTTCAATGTTAAATTTTTATTAGTTCTAAGTTCTTTTATTTTTTTACCTACATCTTCTGTCATGTTTTTACCTCATTTCTTTCATATATGTCAAACAAAATAATATTAATATGCAATTTTATTTTTATAACATTGTTAATATTCACAATATTTATTATAATATATTTTTGTTAAAAAATCTACTATTATTTTTATTTTTCTGAAAATAATTTCACATATAAAAAATAAACAAAACATATATAGTTATTATATTTATATATGTAAAAAATATGCGTATTTTTTTCATATATATGAAAATTTAAAATATGAACATAAAACTAATCACAAGCCTTATTTGTAAATTTATAGAATATAATTATCATCCTTTGTGAAAAATGTTTATAGGTTTATAAATTCTATGTCATAAATAAATCAAGGCATTAAAAAAACCCATGATTAACATGGGTTTTTTATAATCTGAAAACAAATCATCATTTATCTTGCATTATACAATTTTATTTACTATAAACTATTTCTTATCTACATCCAATACTGTTTGAAGTAATACATTAGCACCCTTCCAGCAATTTTCAACTGGTGTAAATTCAGGTTCGCAGTGGCTGTGACCATCTTTACTTGGAACAAATATCATAGTTGTAGGTAACATTTCACTTGCAAACTGAGCATCATGACCTGCACCACTGTAAATGCCCATGTTTGAATATCCGTATTCTTTTGAATTATTTCTAACGAAACCAACTAATTCTGAATCGAAGGCAATAGTGTTACGTGCCCACTGTAATTCAGACTCAACTCTGCACTTATCAAGTTCCTTAGGCATATTTTCAATGATTTTTACAACCTGTTTGATTACTTCACCATCCTGATGTCTTGCATCTAATGAGAAGTCAACCAAGTCAGGAATAACAGTATGAACACATGGATGACAAACTATTTCACCTGTAGTGTAAACAAGGTTGCTATCAAGTTTATCAAGTTCTTCATGTAGGTATTTGATAGCACTAGATGCTGCTAAAAGAGCATCCTGTCTGTATTTCATTGGAGTAGTTCCTGCATGATCAGATTGTCCATAAGTTCTGATTCTGTAGTTAACCATTCCAACAACACCTTCTACAACTCCGATGTCATTCTTTTCAGCTTCAAGTACAGGACCCTGCTCAATGTGTAATTCAAGCATAGCCATATAATCCTTAGGATTTAATCTATTTGCTTCGTCTCCTTCATATCCACTTTCCTTTAGAGCTTCTCCAAAAGTTTTTCCCTTAGGATTTTTTGAAGCTAACATAGTAGCTTTATCAAATTTACCGCAAATAACCCCTGATGACATCATAGCTGGTGGATAAAGAGAACCTTCTTCATTAGTCCATACCATAGCTGTAACAGGATGACGATGTGGAATGTTCTGTGTAGCTATTGTTTCAACTACTTCCATTCCTGTAAGTACTCCTAAAACTCCGTCGTAATTTCCACCATTTCTAACTGAGTCTAGGTGTGATGCCATTACGATTCCAGGAAGGTCTTCTGAACCTTTAAGTGTTGCATATATATTGGCCATATCATCTGTTTTAATTTCTGCACCAACAGCTTTCATTCTTTTACAGAATTCTGCTCTTGCCTTAAGAGCTGCTTCTGATAAAGAAAATCTTGTTATTCCACCATGGCCAGCATCACCAAATGTACCAAATGTAACTATCTTATCTTCCAATCTTTTTTTGTCACAAGTTAATGTAATATTTTTCATTTCAATATCCTCCTAAATTTAACCGAAAATAATTATTTAATATTTTGTAATTTGAACTATATAATATCAATTTTTATCTATCAATTTCTAATTATATAAGTATTGGAGCTTTTCTTACTATAAATTCCCCTGCTCCTTCTTTACCTACAAATTTACCATCTTTAGCAACTACAGTTCCTCTGCTTATTGTAGTTACTGGGAATCCTTTTAATTTAAATCCTTCATAAGGTGTATAATCTACATTTTCATGAAGCATTGATTGTGTAACTGTAGTTTCTACATTTGCATCAAAAACTACCAAGTCTGCATCGCTACCTATAGCAATTGTTCCCTTTTGTGGATACATACCATATGCTTTAGCAGCATTTGTTGATGTTACTTGTACAAATCTATTTAAATCAAATTGTCCCTCTGCTACTCCATAAGTGTACATTAATGACATTCTAAGCTCTACTCCTGGAGCACCATTTGGAATTTTAGCAAAAGATTCTTTTCCCATTTCTTTTTGTTTCATAAAGAATGGACAATGATCTGTTGCCACTAATTGAACTGTATTATCTTTTAAAGCCTTCCATACAGTAGGCCAGTTTTTCTTATCTCTAAGTGGAGGAGACATTACATATTTTGCTCCATTAAAGTTCGGTTCTCTATAATTATCTTCTGAAAGTAACATATATTGTGGACAAGTTTCTCCCATTATTGGGTATCCTTCTGCTCTTGCGCGAGCTATTTCTGAAATGGATGCTTCACAGCTATTGTGAACTATAAATAGAGGTGCATTTGCTATTTTAGCAAGTTTTATAGCTCTTCCTGCAGCTTCCCCTTCTGCTAAGTCTGGACGAGAAAGTGCATGGTATATTGGTTCAATTTTTCCTTCTGATAAAAGTTTTTTAGTGTTGTAATCTATAACATAGTAATTTTCTGCATGAACGCAAGTTAATCCACCATTCTCATTAACTTTTATTAATGTTTTAAGTAAAGTACCATCGTCAACTCTTAATCCATCATAAGTCATAAATAATTTAAAGCTTGAATAGCCGGCTTTTATAATTTCAGGTATTTCATTCATAATTGCATCATTCATATCTGTTATGCTTATATGAATTCCATAATCTATAACCGCATTTCCATCGGCTTTTTTACGCCAAGTATCTGTAGCTTCTTTTAGTGTTGCACCTTTACCTTGAATAGCAAAGTCAACTATAGTTGTAGTTCCACCACAAGCTGCTGCAATAGTTCCTGTTTTAAAATCGTCGCTGGAAAAAGTCCCCCCGAATGGCATATCCATGTGAGTGTGTGGATCTATTCCACCTGGAAACACATATTTACCACATGCATCTACAATTTCAGCACCCTGTTCATTTAATTCAAATGCCATCTCTACAATTTTACCATCTTTTATACCAAGGTCTGCTTTAAACTTATCAGATGCCGTTACTATAATTCCATCTTTTACAATCATATCAAATTTACTCATTATTATACCCCCTAACATAAGAACAAATATATTATATAATAATCCACATAAGAGACAAATTGTATATTATATGGATTAGTAATTTTAGCTTAATTCATCTTTATGCTTTATTTATCTCATTATTAATTTCTTCACTTTTTTTCTTAGTTAATTTCATTATTAAGTCTGCACCAAGATCTGTAAGTAAACCTACAAAAGAACCCATTAAAAGTATTATTGCTGTTGTTAAATAATTTCCATTTAAAGCTAGCATTCCAAAAGTTGTTGAACATCCAATATATACACCTGGTACATATGATAATATTTTCCACCTAGCCTGTGCAACTATACCAAAGGAAATTACCCCTGTCATAATGGCAACTATGTTAGGAAGATGAAGCACCTTAATACTTTCTACACAAACTATAGCCCACAATACCCCTACCATATTTGCTATAATCGCTTTTTTCCATCCCTTAACCAAACGCTCCCCTGATGCAAAATATGTTGTAGTTCCCATAAACCCCGCCCAAGTAGCAAGACCAAGTGTTGTACTTACATTAGACCATATCCATGCCAATATTCCCATACTTATAGCACCTGACATTATTGCCCCCATAAACTATATCCTCCTTTTTAATAATTTATATGCTTCAGCTGAAATTCAATTTCAGCTGAAGCATATCATTTATCTGTTAGTTATTGTATACATCGTATTAAAGAGATATTTCTCTTTTTTCTTCTCCAGCTTTAAATTTAATTTCACCTTTAGTTATACATCCTTCTATTGGACAAACTAGTGA
>CAZKOJ010000042.1:0-27690 GCA_964554365.1 uncultured Clostridium sp.
TGAAGCGACTAGTTTCTGAACAATATATAATAGCTGCAATACAGTTAAAATTCACTATACCACTTGCGTCGTATTACGCTTATTTTATACATTTATGAATGGAATCTATAACATAATTCACTTCTTCTTCTGTATTGCTATGACTAAAGCTAAAACGAACAGTTCCTTGAGGGTAAGTATTAAGTGTTTTATGGGCGGATGGTGCACAATGAAGCCCGCATCTGTTCATTATTAGGTAATCAGTTGATAGCTTAAAAGAAATCTCTGCATTGTCATCAGCTGTAAAATCAAGAGATACCACTGCAGTTCTGTTATCTATACCAGGTAGTCCTAGTAAGCGTACATTTTTCATGTTTTTTACTTTATTAATAAAAATATTTGTAAGATAAAGCTCTTTTTCCCTTATACTGTTAATGCCTGTTTCTTTTAAGTATTTTAAGGAAGCATTTAAACCAAATATTCCAGGTATATTCATAGTACCAGATTCAAATTTGTCTGGCATATATTCTGGTTGTTCTTCAGAGGAAGAAAGGCTTCCAGTGCCACCTTCAATAAAGGAATCTACTAGTGGAACAAGCTTGTTGTTTATTATGAATCCACCTATTCCTTGAGGTCCTAATAGTGCTTTATGACCTGTAAAGGTAATGGCGTCTGCATTTAAAGATTTAAAATCCACATTTAAAAATCCAGCAGTTTGTGCACTATCAATTATAAAGTGTAAATTATTTTCTCTACAGAATTGTCCAACTTTTTCAAGGGGTAAAATGGTACCACATACATTAGAAGCATGAGTCATAATTATAGCCCTTGTATTTGGTTTTAAATGTTCTTTAAGATTTTCTACATTAAGAGTACCATCAATATTACATGGAACTCTTGAAAATTCAACTCCAATTTTACCCATAGAAGTAAGAGGACGCATTACAGCATTATGTACCATAGAAGATACTATTACATGATCTCCAGTCTTTAATAATCCTTTGATTAAAACATTCAAACTTTCAGTAATGTTTTTTGTAAAAATAACATTTTCAGGTTTGTTAAAATTAAAAAATGAACAAATCAAATCACGGGTATCAAAAAGTACCCTTTGTGCTTGAAGAGCATTAGCGTAGGCACCTCTATTTACATTGCAACCAATATTTGTTATATAATTCATCATACTTTCAGCTGTTCCTGGCGCCTTAGGAAAGCTTGTTGCAGCATTATCAAAATATACAGAATTCATTTTATCACCTCTTAAAACAATTATACACATTATAAAGAAAAATGACAAAGTATACAGAGTTTTTTTAGTATATGCCAACAGTTAGCCAGCAGGTAAATGAAGTATTGCGTATGGTAGCTATGAAAAAATCAATTTCAGAATTATAAAAAAAATCAATAAATTCATGTTGAATAATGTTTAAAAGTAATATATTATAATAGTTAAAAGTGAATTGATAATTCCTTATAATTATAAAATAAGTTTTTGAAATAAGGTGCTATCATTGTAGAAAATAAATATTTAAATGAAGAGAATATATTACAACTTCAAGGAGGCTTTAAAATGATTGACTGCTGTGGAAGGAATATAGACTATCTTAGAATTTCGCTTACAGATAGATGTAATTTAAGATGCATATATTGTATGCCTGAGCATGGAATATTAAAAAAGAATCATGAAGATATAATGAGATTTGAAGAAATTTTAAGAATTGTGAAATCAGCAGCCTCTCTTGGTATTAAAAAAATAAGATATACAGGAGGAGAGCCCTTAATATTAAAGGGCATTGACTCATTAATAAGTGAAACTGCAAAAATACATGGTATTGAGGATATAGCTATAACTACTAATGGCATACTTTTAGATGATTTAGCGGAAGATTTAAAAAAAGCAGGGCTTAATAGAGTTAATATAAGTCTAGATACATTAAAATATGAAAAATTCAAGTATATAACAAGGGGTGGAGATTTAAACAAAGTGTTAAAAGCTATACAAAAATGTATAAGAATTGGACTTGCTCCCGTAAAAATTAACACAGTACTTATAAGGGGATTTAATGAGGATGAAGTGAAGGATTTTATAAATCTTACCAGAGAAATACCCGTGGAAATAAGGTTTATAGAACTTATGCCTATTGGTGAAGGAGAAAGACTTTATAAAAATGGATTTATATCTTCAGAACAGGTTTTATCTGAATTTACAGAACTAATTCCTTCGCAAAGCAATAAAAGTAGTACTGCATCTATGTATAAGCTTGAAAATTCAAAAGGGAAAATAGGATTTATAACTCCTCTTAGCTGTAAGTTTTGTAATAATTGTAACAGGATAAGACTTACTTCTATGGGAACAATTAAACCTTGTCTTCATTCTGCAAAAGAGATAAATATAAAAGAATATATAAATAGTGAAGTTTTGATTACTTCAATTTTAAAACAAGCTATTTATAACAAACCAGCGCAGCATAATTTAGAATCGGATAATAAAAGTCAGAGCTTAAAGATGATGTATCAAATAGGAGGTTAAGAGAATTTAAAAGGATAGTCATTGTATAAAAAAGCAGGTAAATTTAATATTATCTGCTTTTTATTCCGTAGCAAATAAAAAATACGAACGTTTAATAACTAAAAACTATGATAACTTATTTTTTATGGATAAAAATGAAAAAATAATTAAAATTATGCGTTGAATGTTCGTGAAGATTATTGACTTTAAAATATGTATCTGCTAGTATGTATAAGTATTTCAAAAGAAAAATACTTAGATTTTAAAGGAGCAACAAAGAATTATGGAATCATTTTTTAAATTAAAAGAAAATAATACAGATATAAAAACTGAGGTATTAGCAGGAATTACTACTTTTATGACTATGGCATACATAATTATAGTAAACCCAAGTATTTTATCTCAAGCAGGTATGAATTTTGGAGCTGTATTTACTGCAACTACTTTAGCTACCATTGTAGCAACTCTATTAATGGCGTTATATGCTAAGATACCATTTGCTCAATCTTCTGGTATGGGCCTTAATGCATTTTTTGCTTATACTATAGTAATAGGAATGGGTCACACTTGGCAGTTTGCATTGACAGCTACACTTTTACAAGGATTAATATTTATTGTTATTGCAATATTTAATGTGCGTGAAACTATAATAGGTGCAATACCAGATACTATAAAAAAATCTATTTCAGTGGGAATAGGATTATTTATAGCTTTCGTAGGATTAGAGAATGCGCATATAATTATACATCCAAAGGCGGGAACTATTGTAGCACTAGGTAATGTAAATAGCGGAACAGCATTACTTGCTATTATAGGTATAATAATAACAGGAGCACTACTTGCAAGAAATGTAAATGGCGCATTGCTTATAGGAATTGTGATAACTACTTTAATAGGTATACCTATGGGAATAACAAAGCTTCCAACTTCAATATTCAGTATGCCTCCAAGTATATCACCTGTATTTTTAAAATTTCAATGGAATAATATATTTAATACAGATATGTTAATATGTGTGGTTACTCTTTTATTTATGGGTATATTTGATACTGTAGGAACTTTGGTCGGTGTTTCAACTAAAGCGGGTATTTTAGATAAAGAAGGTAATGTATATAGAGTTAAAGAAGCAATGCTTTCTACGGCAGTAGGAACCACGTTAGGAGCATGTTTTGGGACTAGTACTGTTACAACATTTGTGGAAAGTGCATCTGGAGTTTCAGCAGGTGGACGAACTGGGCTTACAGCATTATCAACGGCAGCTATGTTTATTTTAGCATTATTTTTATCTCCATTGTTCCTTATGATGCCAGCAGCTGCTACAGCTCCATCACTTGTTTTGGTTGGACTTTTTATGTTATCGCCTATAAAAGAAGTAGATTTAACAGATTTTACAGAAGCAATTCCAGCATTTTTTACAATAATAATGATGCCATTAACTTTTAGCGTATCTGATGGAATTGTATTTGGGATGGTTTCCTATGTTCTTTTAAAAGTACTAACAGGAAAAGCAAAGGAAGTTACAATAACTACATATGTAATAGCTATTTTATTCGTAATTAAATTTTTAGTGTAAATTAGAGCAGGTGAGAAATCACCTGTTTTATTTTATCGTTATTATTCTCTGTATAAATTTTTACAATTACCTTTTAGATTCCTAAATAGAAAAATAGGCTTTAAATGTAGTTTATAAATCAAATTACATTTAAAGCCTATGTATGACTAATATATTTATGGGTATATAGTTACAAACTTAATTGCGTATATATCGCACAATATTTTATAGTTTGTTTCTAATTCTCTTAAAATAACATAACTAATACCTACATCTGTTAGAATTCCATCTCTATCTTGTACTATATTAGTTCCAATTAAGAAAAAGATCTTAACTCTTTTACCTATTTGTGTTCTTAAGTATCCTTGAGTATATTCTACATCTAAGATAGTTGGAGAACCAGGAGCTTGATCAAAGTTTGTTGGAGTTGGCATTGCTGGCTGTTGTTGTACTGTTGGTTGTTGCCTGCTTGCTTGCTCTTCCTGTACTGGTGATTGCTGCATCCTTGGTTGCTCTTCCTGTAAATTGTCGGAACAACTGTTATCCATTATAGCTTCTCTGAAATATGGATTAAAATAACACTGAGGAAACATAAATAGACCTCCTTAATTTATTATAGAGAGTTTTATAAATTTTTTTAAGTATATACATTAATTTTAGGTTTTAGCATACAGTTCAGTAGGATTATAGAAACAGTGTTTTACAACTTTTACTTGAAAACTTCCTGAACCATTATATGGAAATGTATAAGGACAAGGAGCGAATGGATTGAAATACCATAATGAATATCCTATGGTAAATAACCTGTTTCCTGACAAAGCCCAATCTGCAATATCATAATGTACTTGGTCTGGAGGATTAGCCCATATTGTTTGAGGATTGGCTACACCACCTAGAACTGAGCGCATACAATCAAATTGGCCTTTTTGATAAATTACTTTTCTAAGATCACCTTCTCCAATTCTATGATATTCACCATAAGGAACTCTGACTCTATTCATAATAGTAGTAGCAACAGCTTTCATGCCGTTATCACCTTCGCCACCAGCTTCACATTTAATTATTCTTGCTAATAGTTCCCTAGCTGAGTAAGACATGCATTATTCACCTCGTTTATTTGCTTATAATAACATTTTATTCTCTAAAGGGTAAAAGGTTCTGATTTTTTGAAAAAATTTCATAGTATTAAATTTATTTTATGTTAAATATATATACACATTTATTCCACTAAACTAATATAGTGGAAGCAAGAGATGAAAATTTTCCTTCTCAGCTATCCGATGGCTACCGACTATAAAATCTATCTTTAATTATGAAACTCCTCTTCCTAATGTCAGAGGAGTAAGCGACCATATCAAAATCATAGATTTTGTATGTCTGCTTAACCGATTCACACTAAATCAAAGATTTAGGTTCTCTACTTATATTCAAAATTACATAATAAGTGAGGAGGAAACAGTGATGAATTCTGTAGATTTTAGTAAATGTAAATATTTAGGCCAAGGAAGAAATGGCAAGGTATACTTAAGGCCTGATGGTAAAGCAGTAAAGATATGTGAAAAAGAAGAAATATGTACAGAGGAATATGAAGTATTAGAAGCAGCTAAAAAAAGCCCATACTTTCCAAAAGTTTATGAAAAATCAGGAAATATTATGGTTAGAGAGTATGTTAATGGTGAAAATTTAAAAGTTTATATAAAAAAACATGGCTTAAGTAAAAAATTAGCATTAAATCTAATAAAGATGATAGAAGAATTTAAAAAGCTTGGGTTTAAGAGATTAGATATGCGAGGAACTCATATATATGTACTTAAAGGAGAGAAAGTAATGGTTATAGACCCTTCTATGCAGATTATAAAGTCAGTAAGTTATCCTAGACATATGATTAAAGATTTGAAAAAATTAGGGGTTTTGAAAAAATTCTACAGTGTATTAAAAGAGAAAAGGCCTGAGTTATATAAACAGTGGAATAAGTAATAAGTATCTAATAGTAAATAGAAAGCTCCAATAAAGTTCAGATATAAGAGTATTTTCCATCTGAATTTTATTGGAGATTGATTCCTAAGATAATAAATTGGTTAAGTTGTGTTAATTCATATTCAGATAGGTTGTCCACCTGATAAGATTTGCAGTTGCCAGTTTTGCACCATAAAGCAAAATGTTCACAGTTATTTTGAAGCAAATCATAATTTTTTTCTCCAATTCGTGTTTTTGCTCTACTTACTACTTCTTCAGGTGTTAGTTTTAAAGGAGAATTGATATTTAAAATAAAATATTCACCAGTCTTAAAATAGCTTCCCATAGCTGTTTCTTGAATCTCAGTATCTTTAACCTTTCCGGTACTACTACAAAAATGAATCACTTTATTGTCACCTATATACACACCATAATGTTCATATTTATATCCCATAAATTCTTTTGAAACTCCTATAATATCTCCATATTTAGCGGTTCTTTTTTCTTTTAAAGGAGGAGAGATAGTGGAGTTTACTACCTTAAATTTAGTAACCATTTTTGATTTTAATTTATAATTTTCTATGTGAATTTCAGGTGATATAGTTATAGAATAATTTTCATTAGGCGTATATCCACCAATAGGTGGGTTTATTATAATACTTTTACTATCTGAACTTAAATAAACATATGAGCTTACAGATTGTCCGTTTTTATTTTTTACACATATGTTTTTTTTAGTAGAATCATCCCAAATAACATTATTAGAAAAGTCTATTTTAAACTGTTCACTTGGGGAAGCTATTACTATTTTTGATTTACTAACATAGAATTTGTATCCCCAAAATACACCAAACAATAAAATTATTGCTAGTATGATCTTTAGAAAACGTATATTTTTCATGTAAACAACACCTCAAACTAAGAACTCTACTTATATGTATAATTCTAATTGTTAAACATATTTTGTCAATAGGTATGTTTTTTCAATAAACTTATATTATACCTTAATGTATTGAAAAATTATAAAAAAAAGTATACACTTTTACTATAATGGTAAATTTTTTTTTAATAGGGTTAATGGGGGGATGGTAAGGGTGAAAAATATTAAAACTAAGTTAACGATTATATGGATTTTACTACTAACAGTAATTTGTCTAAGTATTGGTATAGGTTATTATCAAATATCATCAATAGCTTTAAGTGATAGTGTAAAAAGACATTTAATAGTATTAATACTTATAATATGCTTAGTATTTCTATTCATTGGAACTTTAGCTCTTTTGTTTATTTACAATGAATTTATAATACCGATAAAAGCGGCTACAAAATTTATAAATATGACAGCTGGTTTGGATTTAACAGTTCAAGAAAAAACTAAAGAAGCACAAATGCTTTTTAACAGTAAAGATGAAGTTGGTATTATGGGGAAATCTATTCATAATTTGAGACAACAGCTTAGAAATATAGCTGAAACTATACGACAAAATGCTGAAGAAGTTACACAATATTCTACCCATCTTTCGATTGCCAGTAGAAATACTGCACATTCAGTTGAGTCTGTAACCGGCACAATAGAAGAATTAGCTAAAGGTGCATCGGAACAAGCTAAGGACTCTCAAAATGGTGCACAAAAACTTTCAACTTTAGCAAATGAGATAAAAATAGCGGTACAGGGGTATGAAAGAGTTATAAAATTATCTAAGGCTACTCAAAAAATCAACTTAAAAGGTATGGAGGCAATGAAAAGGCTTATAGATAAATTTAAAATAAATAATAATACCATGAGTAAAGTTGGCCAAAATGTAGATTACTTATCTAATAAATCTGGATATATTGGTGAAATTGTAAATGCTATAGAATCTATTGCAGAGCAAACTAACCTTTTAGCTCTTAATGCAGCGATAGAAGCTGCTAGAGCAGGGGATGCGGGAAGAGGATTTGCAGTAGTTGCAGATGAAATAAGAAAATTGTCAGAACAGACAACTAATTCTACAAAGGAAATAGAGAAAATAGTAAACGACATACAAAGTGAAATAGAAGGTGCTAAAATAAATATGGATAATGGTAACAACGCAATTATTGAAGCTAATAATGCCATGAATGAAGCAGAAAAAGCATTTAGGGCTATTGAAAAAGCGGTTAAAAATACAATGAAACAAGTAGAGTATCAGGCATTAAATATTAAAAAAATAGATGAAGACAAGGAAAATGTTGTAAGCGCAATAGAAGACATATCTGCACTTACACAGGAATCAGCAGCTTCAACACAGGAAATATCTGCTTCAATGACTGAGCAATCTCAAACTGTTGAGGGTATATCTCAAACCGTTGATAAACTTGAAAAAATGTCATTTAAACTTCAAGAAGTAGTGGAAGAATTTAAATTATAAGAATATAAACATACTACGAAATAGTCTGTGTAAAATTTAAAAAAAAGTGATTAATAAAAACATACGCAGACTATTTATCTGTTTAATTATGAAACTCCTCTTCCTAACGTCAGAGGAGTAAGCGATTCACACCAAATTTAAAATTTGGGTTCTCTGCTTAAGTGTTTAAAAATCTTTCTATTAATTTATATAGTGTATTATAATTAATTGGTTTTGCAATATACTCATCCATTCCTGCATTTAAAAACATTTCTTTATCCCCAACCATAGCATAGGCTGTCATAGCTATAATAGGTATATGGAGTTCTGTGGTATCTTCCATATGACGGATAACTTTTGTGGTATTTATTCCATTTAAATTGGGCATTTGTACATCCATAAGAATTAAGTCAATTTTTTTAATTTCCCTTAATATACTTAAAGCCTCATTTCCATCGCAAGCAGTAAAATAATTATAACCTTTTTTGCTTAGTATAGTAGATATAAATCTTTGATTTATCTCATTATCATCTACAATTAATATATTTTTTGATTGATTATTTTTATCATTTGATGATATTTTTTTGAGACTTTTTTTAAGTTTAATGTCTACTAGTGATTCAGGCTGTGTCTTTAAAGAATGATTCGATGAATCTGTAGTTGATAGAAATTCTGCAGTAAAATAAAAACAACTACCTTTATGTTCTGTGCTTTTGACCCATATATCACCATTCATCATATTTACAAGGTGCTTAGATATAGCAAGACCAAGTCCTGTTCCACCATATTTTTTTGTATAAGAATCATCTACTTGACTAAAGGTTTTAAAAAGCTTATCCATTTTATCTTCAGGAATACCGATGCCTGTGTCACTAACAGAAAATTCAATTTTAATTCTATCTTTAGGACTAGTAATTTTTTTTGCGCAAAGCATTATAGTTCCTTTTTCTGTGAATTTAATAGCATTACTTAACAAGTTCATTAATATTTGGCTTAATTTTAAAGGGTCGCCTACTATATCATTGCTAGTAAGGTTTGGATCAACGAAACACATAACTTTAATAAATTTTTCATGGGCAAGTATTGAAAAATTTTCTATTATTTTATTTACTCTTTCTTCAATATTAAAAGGGAGTAAATCCAGTTTGAATTTACCAGATTCAATTTTAGATATATCCAAAATGTCATTGATTATGTCTAACAAATGTTGAGAAGAGGTTTTTACCATATTTAAATATTCATTTTGCTCTTCTGTGAGTTTTGTCATTAATACTAAATCTGTCATTCCCATTATTCCATTTATAGGAGTTCTTATTTCATGACTCATATTGGCTAGAAATCTACTCTTTGCATTACTTGCCTCTTCAGCTGAAAGCTTAGCTTTTTTAAGTTCTTCTTCATCTTCCATTCTTTTAGTTATATCACGTCCGATGGAGTAAATAAGATTATCTTCTTTAACTACGAAAGAGTTCCATTCAATCCATTTATAATTACCATCATTACATATATATCTATTTCTAAACACACTTCTTCCATTTTTCAATAAATAAGCAATAGCAATATCAGAGATTTTTCTATCATCTTTATGAACAAATTTTTTAAAATTTTTATACATAAAATCTTTTTCTTCCCATGATAAAATTTTATTTAGGCCAGCACTTATTTTAAGAAAATTACCATCATAATCTAATATAGAGAATATGTCATCAGATATATTTGTGAAATTTTGTACTTTTTTTTCTACATCTTTAACATTAGTAATATCTTGCACTTGAAGTAAAATAGCAGATAGATTTTTCTGCTCATTTAATATAGGAGTAGTTACAATATCAAAATAATAAATTCTATTTTTGTTAGTATCAAAATCAACCCGATGCTTTAATCTATATTTACATGTAACACGAGAAGGTTGTTTATTTTTAATTTTAGTTTTAATTTCCTGAGAAATATGAGGACTATCAAATAAATTTGAATATTTAAAGTCCCTTACATCATTAACTCTAAACATTTCACAAAAAGATTTATTAGAGGATACAACTTCTCCGTTAGAGTCAAATAGTTCTATTCCTATAGGAGATTGTTCATATATACTCCTAAATCGTTTTTCACTATTACATAATTTTTCATGGAGTTTTTTATTTTCATTTCTTGTGTGCTCGTCTTTTTTTAAGTGATAATTTATAATTAAAATTACGTTATTGTCAATTTTCGATAAATTTCCATTTAATTTCCATACAACGTTATTTATTTCAATTTCCTTAAATAGTAATGAGCTTTGTACAACATCATCTTTAAAATTTAAAAGATCCTCATTAATAAACCATAATAACTTAGAAAATTTAGCATTTAAGATTTCTATATTTTCGTCCATATATATGGTAGAAAACATCTCGAAAGCTGGAGAATTAGCTTTAACTATAAGATTGTTATTATCTATTGAAATACATGGTACAGAGATATTAGATAAAAATTCAAAGTGTTTTTGTAAGTTTTTATTGTTTTCAAATAAATATTCCATAATTTAATCTTAAAAATAAGCAATAAAGTCTATTCTTAAGGGTCACCTCTTTCTAAATAAACATAATATCAAGTGAAACTTGATTCAAGTAAAATTTTAGTGATACTAGTCATTAAATAAATGACAGTTTGATAATGGTAAAAAATATTTATTTACAGTATATTACACTTGTACATTTGAATCAATACAAAAAATAGTTTATAAGACTAAAAATAACAAATTTATAATATAAAATTAGTAAAAAAACTTAGCTGTATAGTAATTTAACAGCTAAGTTTGTTAATAAAAATTTGTACTCTATTAGTGTGTATACTTAAATTACCTCTTTCATTAGATTTTCTATTTTGGGTATACATCTTTTTCCACAACAAGATCCAGAACCTGCTCCAGTTGTTTTTTTAATTGCATCTATGTTTTTATTTCCATTTTTTATAGCATTTTTAATAGTAGCTCTAGATATGCCTTTACATAAGCACACCTTTGTAAGTTTATCCATGACTTCTGCAGTTATATTTTGCTCCATAATTAATCACCTCTATATTATAATTAATATTATTTAATATTAATTATAATATAAAATTAAGAAAAGTAAATGCAACATAGAAAAATATTTATATTTTAACTATACACTTAATGACTTAATGATTTTATGAACTCTTTTACCATTAACTAAATTCGCGTTATAAGTAAAATTATTATTTAAAGCTTTTACAAATGATTTAATCCAGCTTTCACGAAGAATATAAAAATTATTTACATCACCATGAACTTCATCCCAATATTTACTGTGAAGGCAAAATGTAGTTTTCCAGCTATATATCTGGGAGCTATTTTCTAATTCTTCAGTAGCTCTATCGCAAGGCATACCTTCAAGGATAAAATCATTTAGTATGCTATACATTTCCTGAGGTGTAGAGGGCAGAGCTTTTTCTTTATAATCAATTCCCAATTTAGATCCTTGTTCTTCAAATATATTTATTAGATCGTTTTTATAACTTTCAGATGAATTTAATATTTTAGTAATCCATGCTGCTTGCCTGGATTCTGCTCTTGAAATTTTATCTCCAAGCCATCCATGTATATTTGATGTATCAATCATATCTTCTAAAGGCTTATTTTCAACAGGAAAACCAAAATCTTCATATATTTCATTTTTCCACTGCTTTATAGGCAATTCAGTTTTATTTTCACCCCATTTTATTATTTCCATTTCTAAAGCTTCGAACCATTGAATTTTATTGAATAACCAGTAATGAATTTTTCCTAAAAATAAACTCATAAATTTACCTCCCATTTGTTACACTAAATTTAATTTATGTTTTTAGTATATGTAAATCAATAGTACAAATCAGTAACAATTGTTACCATAGTGAAGTTCAAATATGAAAAAATTATGGATTACGCATCTAAGAACTTATTTAAAGAAAACTAGATAAGATGTACTTAATACTAAAAAAACATTTAAAAATATTTTTATCCGATGGCTACCGACTCTGGATAACGATTTTTAAGCTTTAGATGGGGCCAAAACTTCATATGAAACCAAGAACTCTGTTTATTGAACAAGACAGAAAAGTTAAAAATTTCAAATTTTAATAATAAATAAAATATTAACTTAAAATTTATTAAAAAACAGTGGCAAAAAATAAAAAAGAATTATATTTTTTGTTGATTTTACGAAAAAAATGAATAACTTAATAATAATTTTAACAAAGTAATCCTTTGAATTATTGTTTTTAAAAGTTTGCAGTCTGCAAAAAAACATTTTTAGACTAAAGTGCTTCTAGTGATAATACAATAAAAATAGCGCTTAAAGGCTTTAAAAGTAAAAAACAAAGTAAAATTATTTTATTTAAAAAATAAATAAGTTTACAGAAAACACTGGCAATTTCCGAATATAAGTGTTAAAATTATAACAAGAAGAGAGTTATAAATTTAACAACTAGTTTTGTAAAGATTGTAGTATTTATAACAGCAATTATTTTAATGTAATACGTGATAGGGAGAAATAATAAATAAATAGGGGGAGATTTATAATGAATTCATATGCATTGAGAACAAAAGACTTAGGTGTAAGTTTTATAATAAAAGAAGAGGGCAAATATACTGAAAATAAAAATGACATAGTTATTAGACCAAAAGAAATGTTGAATATTATAGATACTAATAAATTTGTAAAATCAATACTAAATGGGTTAAGAGTAAATTCTGGGATAAATAAAATTATATTTGAACACAAAGATGTTTTAAAAATAGCTAAAAATGATATTACAAAACTTAAAGGGAAATATATATCATTAATAATGGAAAAAAATATGATTTCATTAAATAGTTTAAAAACTATAGAAAAACAGTTTTCTGAAATCATTTGTTCATATAGAAACATTTCTCAAAAAGAAGCACATGAAGAAATAGAAGCAATGTTAATTAGATTGAATGTTGAAGAACCTAAAGCTATTATGAAAAAACTACCTTTACAATTAAATGATGATATAAAACACAGAGTTCAAATTGCATTGAATCTATTGCTTAAACCCAAACTTATAATTGTTGATGAATCCTATTTAGGAAATGATAGTGATGTAAAATCACATATATTAGATGAAATGGAGAACTTAAGAGAAAAATATAATACTAGTATATTGTTTATATCAAATAATATAAGCACTATATCAAATAAAGCAGATAAAATTGCTGTTATGTATAATGACTCTGTTGTTGAATATGGAGAAAGAGAGTCATTATTAAAAAATCCAGTTCATCCTTATACTAAAAGTATTATTAACAATGAATCTATAGATAATTTATCTATAAGCGAAGAGTTAACACCTGAATTATATAAAACACCAAAAGGTTGTAACTTTTGTTTAAACTGCAAATATGCTTCTTATGACTGCATATATGTAGAGCCTGAAATGAGAAAATTAGAAGAAGAAGAAAGAATGGTAAGCTGTCACTGTGTGAATTAATATCAATATATTATAAGTATATAAACCTTAAGCAATAAATATAAACTTTGCTTAAGGTTTAATTTTTCTTTCGGATGCATTAGACTAATTATAAAGTAATAATATTATTTTTAACTTTAATTGTTTATTAATAACCTATGGGGTATGCTAATAGTAAGGGAGGATATGGAGATTAATTAAAACAATAATATTTAAAATTTTAAAAGATGAGGGGAGTTTCTTTATTGAAAAGTAGAAAAGAATTTTATGAAAAAAGAAAAGTTCGTTATGATAAGTTGGTAAAAAAACAAGAAAAAGTTATGAGCTCTATAAGTACTATGAGATTTAGTATTTTCTTTATTGGCGCTGCTTTAACTATATTTTTATATGTAAAAACGTATAAATATTTAAGTATAAGTGCTTTTTTAGTTTCTTTAATATTATTTGTTTTTTTAGTTGCTTTACATAGAAAAATAAAGAAAAATAGAAATTATGCTTTTACTCTTAAAGGAATAAATAACAATTGTATAAAACGTTTTACGGGTGAATGGAAAAACTTTATAGATAATGGTGAAGAATTTAAGGATGATAATCATAATTATTCATCAGATTTGGACATTTTCGGAAAAGGATCTCTTTTTCAATGGATTAACACAGCCAATACTTATTTAGGAAGAAAAAAGCTGAGTAATTCACTTGATAACCCTTTAAAAAGTATAGGAGAAATAAATAAAAGACAAGAAGCTATAAAGGAGTTATCTGAAAAATTAAAATGGAGGCAAAGATTTGAATCTGAGGGGGAAGTTGTGAAAAATATCGTAAGTGATCCAACTCCATTGTTTAATCTTGCTAAAGAAAAAAAATTGCTTTATAGAAATATATATTTAATTTATATGTTTAAAATACTTCCTATAATTACAGCTATATTGTGTATACTACACATATTAACTGGGAGTATACCTAGGTCAGTGCCTCTTTCTGCTATAGCCCTTCAGATTTTTCTCCTTATACCAAAGGCTGCAGAAAGATTTAGCACATTAGGAACAGTTTATAGTTTTAAAAAAACTGTAAAAGTTTATGATGAAATGATAGGACTTATTGAAAAACAAAATTTTGATTCTGTACATTTAAAAGAATTAAAAAGTAATTTTGTAAATAAAGATGGTACTACAGCGTCTGTACAAATAAAAAGACTAGTAAAATTATCTGATTCCATTTCTCAACGTGGAAATATTATGTATATTATTATAAATACATTATTTTTATGGGATTATCAATGTATGTTTGCTCTAGAAAGTTGGAAAAAAAAATATGGCGATTCTTTAGAAAAATGGATTGTTACTGTTGCTGAGTTTGAAGATCTATGTAGTTTATCAATTATAAATTATGATTATCCTAATTGGGTTAGGCCGGAAGTAATCGAAAAGGGATTAGTATTTAGGACTAAAGCTATGGCACATCCATTATTGGGAAATAAAGGTATAAGTAATAATTTAAAAATCGAAAAACCATCGACTATAGCACTTATTACAGGTTCCAATATGTCAGGTAAAAGCACTTTGCTTAGAACTGCAGGTATTAATTTGGTATTAGCTTATTCAGGTGCACCAGTATGTGCTGAAAGCTTCTGCTGCTCTGTAATGGATATATACACTTGTATGAGAGTAAGTGATAATCTGGAAAAAAATATATCCTCTTTTTATGCAGAACTTTTAAAAATTAAAAATATTGTTAAGGCTTCTAAAGAGGGAAGAGAGATCTTTTTCTTATTAGATGAAATTTTCAAAGGTACTAATTCAATGGATAGACATATAGGGGCTAAAATTTTAATAAATAGTTTAAGTAAAGAAAAAACTTTAGGATTAGTATCAACTCATGATTTGGAGTTAGGAGATTTGGAAAAAGAAAGCGGCAATAAAATAAAAAATTATCATTTTAGAGAGTATTATAAAAATAATGAGATTCATTTTGACTATAAGATTCAAACGGGTATATCAAATACTAGAAATGCTTTATATCTTATGAAAATGGCTGGAATAGAAATTGAAGACCACAAAATGTAGTAGGCAAGATAATATATGAAGAATTATTTTCATTTGTTTTTGAATTGTAAATATCAATATAATGGATTGTAGAAATTAAAATATATGAAATTTTTACATATATTATGTTAAATATTTAAATATTTTGTAGTATTATATAATTGAGCAATGTTAAAAATTTATTACTGAAATACAATAAATATTGTCGATATTTTTCGTATAATACAAATTATAATTGTTGGAGGATTTTTTATGATTTTTATTGAGAATAATAATACTAATCCTTATTTGAATCATGCTATTGAGGATTATATATTAAAAAAATTCAAAGAAGATTGCTTTATGTTATGGAGAAATGAACCTTGTATACTAATAGGGAAAAATCAAAATACTATGTCAGAAATAAATACAGACTATGTTGAAAAACATAATCTGCCAGTGGTAAGAAGAATGACTGGTGGAGGAGCAATATTCAATGATCTTGGAAATTTAAATTTTACATTTATATCTAGTAATGTAGGAAATCGTTTTGCCGACTTTTCAAAGTTTACATATCCAATTATAAATGCTATGAAAAATATTGACATAAACGCTGAATTATCAGGAAGAAACGATTTAATTATAGATGGAAGAAAGTTTTCTGGTAATGCACAATACAACTATAAAAATAAAATTCTTCATCATGGCAGTATTTTATTTTCAGCTAGTATGAATGACTTAACAGCAGCATTAAAGGTAAAAGAAATAAAATTTCAAGATAAGGCAGTTAAATCTGTAAAAAGTAGAGTTACTAATATTAGTGAACATTTAAAAACTTCTATGGATGTAGTTCAGTTCAAAGAATTTCTTATTAAATCTGTTATGGAGCAGCAAGAACAGGCGAAATATTATGAGCTTACAGAGGAAGACTGGGTTCAAATAAAAAAAGTTTCTGAGGAGAAATATGCTACTTGGCAATGGAATTATGGACATTCTCCTAAGTTTAATTATTTTAATGAAAAAAAATTTTTAGGAGGAATAGTACAAGCTAATATAAATGTTGAAAAAGGGCTAATAAATAATATTAAATTGCATGGGGATTTCTTTAGTGAATGTGATATAGTTGAATTAGAACAAGCATTAATAGGGGTAAAATATGAAGAAAAAGATATAAGGGATACTTTAAGTAAAATGGTAGTTGAAAAATATATGATCAACATTAATGCGGATAATTTAATCCAAGTAATGTTTAATTAATAGATAAATTCTTTATTTAAAAGGGGGAGACATCATGGTTAAAAGAAAACCAGAATGGCTAAGGGTTAAAATAAGAGGAGGAGAAGTCTCTGGTAGTGTTGAAGAAATATTAAAAAAATATTCATTAAATACAGTTTGTAGAGAAGCAAATTGTCCAAATACAATGGAATGTTTTAATAAAAGAACAGCCACTTTTATGATTCTTGGGAGGAACTGTACTCGTAATTGTACATTTTGTAATGTAACAAAAGAAAAACCAGAACCTGTAGATTTTGAGGAACCATACAATGTAGCTCAAGCAGTTGACAAATTAAATCTTAAACATACAGTTATAACTTCTGTAACAAGAGATGATATTGAGGATGGTGGAGCTGGGCATTTCTCAAAAGTTATAGAAGAAATAAAAAAACTAAATAAAAACATTACTATAGAAGTACTTATACCTGATTTTAGAGGAGATGAAGAAGCTTTAAAAAAAGTAATAGATGCTAAACCTAATATTATAAATCATAATGTAGAAACCACACCTTCACTTTATAGTGAAGTAAGACCTATGGCAGTCTACAATAGATCTTTAGAACTTTTAACAAAGGTAAAAACAATAGATGAATCTATAATGACAAAATCAGGGTTTATGGTGGGCCTTGGAGAAACTGAAGAGGATGTAATAGGAATACTTAAAGATTTAAAAAATATTAATTGTGATATTGTAACTATTGGACAATATTTAGCACCATCATCAAAACATCATCCAGTAGTAGAATATGTACATCCTGATGTATTTAAAAAATATGAAAATATAGCTTTAGATATGGGTTTCAAACATGTTTTTTCAGCACCACTAGTTAGGAGTTCATATCATGCAGAGCAAGTATTTAACTAAAAGTATATTCTCAAAATGATATAAAAATAAAAATATTCTCAAAACGATACTGAAAATTATCATTTTGAGAATATTTTTTATATATTTACCTAAATAACAGGGTATAATTCATGGTATAAAAATTGCTGTTTAATAAAAGAGGAATTTATTAAATATACATAGGGGGTATTATTATGCATATTCCAGACAATTACTTAAGTCCATCAACTTGTGCAGTACTAGGGGCTGTAATGCTGCCAGTTTGGGGAAGAGCAGTAAAAAAAGTAAAAGAAGAAGTTAGTAAAAGAAAAATGCCAATATTAGGCGTTTGTGCAGCAGTTTCATTTCTCTTAATGATGTTTAACGTGCCTGTTCCAGGTGGAACTACAGCACATGCAGTTGGAGGAGTTTTAATTGCTATTTTAATAGGGCCGTATGCAGCATGTATATCTGTAACTATAGCATTATTAATACAAGCATTGTTTTTTGGGGATGGAGGAATACTAGCATTTGGTGCAAATTGTTTTAATATGGCGTTTGTAATGCCATTCGTAGGGTATTATATTTATAAATTTATAAACAATAAAGTTAAAAGTGAAAAAGGGGAATATATAGCGGCTTTTGTGGCTGGTTATGTTGGGATTCTTGCAGCAGCTTTTTGTGCTTCTTTAGAATTTGGTATACAGCCTATATTGTTTAAAGATGCAGCAGGGGCAGCCACTTATTGTCCTTATCCATTAAGTATTGCTATACCAGCCATGATTTTACCACATTTACTTATAGGTATAATCGAAGGCGGAGTAACAGCAGCAGTCTATGCTTATGTAAAGAAAATGTCACCAGGAGTTATTTATGAAGACAAGCCTACAAGTAAAAAATCTTTATATGGACTTCTTATTGGATTGATAGTTTTATCGCCTATAGGTCTTTTAGCTAGTGGAACTGCTTGGGGAGAGTGGGATTCAGAACAAATAAAAGAGCTAGTTGGATATGTGCCTAAAGCATTTGAAAATGGTTTTGATTTTAGTGCCATAGCGCCAGATTATGCGGTTAATGGTATGCCAGAAAAAATAGGATATATTATTTCAGCTGTAGCTGGAGTAGCATTGATTTTAATACTATTTAAAATTGTAAGTTCTATTAAAAAAGATAAAGAATCGCCAAATAGAGCTGTATAGTAAAAAGTAGGCACATTCAAAAAAATAACTAGTCAGTCTGCTAGTCTATTTTGTGTCATACTGCGTCAGTAGAACCCTTTGATAGAAGAACTATCATCGGAACCAGTACAAAATATCCGTCGCATCTTTGGCTTGTTATTTTCTTTCATATGCCTTATTAAATTTTCTATATTAAAATTTAGCGGTCCCTCCAATACTCTGGTATCCTAAATGTTATATTTTAGGATACCAGATGTAAATTATATAAAAAGAGTTCTTGGCTTCATATGGGATTTGAGATCCCATATGAAGATTAGATAATTCTGATCCATAGCGTAGTAGCCGTTATTCAATGTTCTAGAAGTTGAAATGCTATGAATATTAAATAATGGTTAAACATTTTTTTGTTTTTAAATATATAAAATTAAAGGAGTTGTTCTATTATGAATAAAGAATTATGGGAAAAGTGTGTGAAATTTCATGGACATGATTGTCCAGGTCTTGCCATAGGTTATAAAGTTAGCGAGGCAGCTAAAGAAAAGATGGGCTTGAATTTTTCAGCGGATGAAGAAATTGTATGTGTAGTTGAAAATGATGCTTGTTGTGTGGATGCAGTACAAGTCTTAACAGGTTGCTCTATAGGAAAAGGAAATTTAATATATAAGGATGCAGGAAAAATGGCATTTACATTTTTTAATAGAAAGAATGAAAATTCTCTAAGAATTGTACTTAAGCCATTGAAGAGGACTGGAAATAGAGATAAAGATGAAGAATACATATTAAATGCTTCCTCAGATGAATTGTTTGAATTTAAAAAACCAAATTTTAATGTACCTGAAAAAGCTAGATTGTTTGATAGCATTATTTGTGAGGAGTGTGGCGAAAGTACTGCTGAACATAAGATTAGACTTATGAATGGAAAAAGGGTTTGTGTAGATTGCTTTAAAGATTATTCAAGAGGTTTTTAACATGAATGTTGAAGATTTTATAGATTTGTGGAAAAATTCAAAGGATGACTTAAAAGATGAAGAAGCATTCTGGGATAGTAGAGCAGATGAGTTTAATAAAAAGGATATTTTAAATGAAGAAAGGGTGCAGTTTAAAGAAATAATAAATTTTTTAGGTAAAGATATAAACAGTAATTGTTTTAAAAATGTATTAGATATAGGATGTGGTCCTGGAGTTTTTTCTGGTAAGTTTTCTGAAATATCAGAAAAAGTTACGGGAGTAGATATTTCACAAAATATGATAAACTATGCAAAACAAAATGCAGAAAAGCATAAAAGGAAAAATGTTTCTTTTTTTAAAGAATCATGGAATGAACTAGATTTGGAAAAGATGAAGTGGGAGAAAAAATTTGATTTGGTTTTTGCATCCATGAGTCCTGCTGTAAACGGTTACGAACATCTTATAAAAATGATAAAGTGTAGTAAGGATTTATGTTTTTTAAGTGCGTTTGTAAAAAAAGAAGATGAAATAAAGAACAAGCTATCCATGGAAGTGTTGGGGATTCCTAATAAGAATCCTCATGAAAATAAAGTATATAGTGTTTTTAATATTTTATGGAATTTAGGATATTTACCTAAAATAACTTATAAAAGTTCTTCTTGGTGCAAGGAAAATACAGAAAAAGAAATAATTAATTATTATTTAGAATACTTTGGGAGAAAAACAAATCTATCTGTAAATCAGGAAAATATTATAAAAGATATAATAAGTAGTTATTCCAATAATGGAATGATTATAGAAAAAGTTAATGCACAAATTGCTTGGATATGTTGGGAAGTACATAAGTTAACTGGGAGGTAAGTAATGAAGAGTGTTAAAAATAAATTAATAGTGTTAGCGTTCACTATTATAGCAGCTTTATTAGTTTTTGCAGGATGTGCCAGTAAAGATGTGAGCAGAAAAAACAAAGACAGTACTAGTGGTAAAAAAACAGATGTTTTAAGAATGGAAGGTGGAGATTGGGGTGCTTCTAATCCATATTTAAACTATCCAAGAGGCCCTGGTGGATCTAAAACTAATTTAGTATTTGACTCACTTTTAGATAAAGATGAAAAAGGTATTATACCTTGGCTTGCAGAAAAATGGGATATTAAAAAGGATGGAAAAGAATACATATTTAAAATACGAAAAGGTGTAAAATGGCATGATGGTAAAGAGTTTACACCAGAAGATGTTAAATTTACCTTTGAATACTATAAAAAATATCCACCTGTATCTAGAGATTTATTTATAAATGGTAAGAATTGTGTAGATAAAGTAGATATACTTGAAGATAAGCAAATTAAAATAACTGTAAATACTGTAAGTGCTGCAAATCTTGAAAATCTAGGAGTAGCAAGAATTATTCCCAAGCATGTATGGGAAAAAGTTACTGATCCAAAAAAGTTTAATGATAAAGTAGCATTTATAGGCTGTGGACCATATACTTTAAAATCTTACAATAAGGAACAAGGGTCTTATAAGTTTGAGGCTTTTAAAGATTATTGGGGACCTAAACAAAAGGTAGGAGCTATTGAATTTTTACCTGTAAGTGATGCTGTATTGTCTTTTGAAAAAGGAGATATAGACACAGTAAATATAACACCTGATTTACTTAAAAAATATGAAAATAATAAAGAATATAAAGTAATAAAGAGTCATAATTTTTT
This sequence comes from uncultured Clostridium sp., assembly GCA_964554365.1. Taxonomy (GTDB): domain Bacteria; phylum Bacillota; class Clostridia; order Clostridiales; family Clostridiaceae; genus Clostridium_AM. Next base: position 21,786 of record CAZKOJ010000042.1, read on the forward strand.
TGGGTATAGATTAGCTCTAAATATGGAAAAAATGCCTGAATTTAAGGAGAAGACTGTGAGACAAGCGTTAGCTTATTCCATAGATCAAAAAGAAATAATAGATAAGGTTACGAGAGGTGCTGGAGCTCAGGCTAGCGCAGCGTATTTACCATTAGATCATATTTGGTATAATTCTAAAGTTAAAAAATATGAGTTTAATACTGATAAAGCAAAAAGCTTATTAAATGGTAAAAAATTATCTTTTGAAATTATAACATCTAATGGAAAAGAAGCTCTTAGGATGGCAGAGCTTATAAAAATGCAAATGGCTAAATCAGGAATTGATGTGAAAGTTAAAAGTGTAGATATGAAAAGTAGAGATGCTGCTTTAAAATCAGGAAATTATCAAATGCTCCTAACAGAACATGGTGGATGGGGAAGCGATGCTGATAATTTAAGGGAAATATACAAATCAAAAGATATAACACAAGCACAAAGTGTAATAGGATCTATTCCAGGATATAAGAATGAAGAAATAGATAAATTATGTGATGAACAGATGATGGAAATGGATTTAAATAAGAGAAAAGAAACAGTTTATAAACTTCAAGAAGTAATATCAGAAGAAATACCTATGATATCTGTATGTAACACTCCATTCATTCAAGTGTTTAAGCCAGCTAAATATGATGGGTATATAAATACATTTGATCATAATGTGACCACACATAGTAAACTTACTTACTTAGAAAGGAAATAGCAGTTCTTTCTGTTATTAAAATTACTAACAGGAAAGTAGTGATCTTTTGAAAAAAATTTTAGAATATATTGTAACAATAATAATAATAGTTACATTGAATTTTTTTATCCCTAGGCTTATGCCTGGGGACCCTTTTGTTATACTTTCAAGTAATGATGGACAAACATCCGTAAGCTATAGTGAAGAACAAGTTAAATTGTATAAAGAATATTATGGGTTAGATAAAAAACTTAACGTTCAGTATGTAGAGTACATGAAAAATATAGTGAAAGGAAACTTGGGATATAGCATTTATTATAATGATAAGGTATATAACATAATCAAAAATAGATTTATGTGGACTATTATGTTAGTGATAAATTCCATAATTTTAAGTTCTATTTTAGGAACGATACTGGGAGGTATTTCAGCATTTAATAAGGATAATAAAATAGATAAAATATTATATACAACTATTATAACCATCTCAGAAATACCAGGATTTTTGATAGGTATATTATTTTTATTCATTTTAGCAGCTAAATTTAATATGTTTCCTTTGTCTGGAGCTTTAACTGAGTTTAAAGAGTATTCTTCAATTATGGAAAAAATAATTGATGTAATATATCATGCTGCATTACCAATTTTAACTCTGGTATTTTCAAAAATAGGAATGTTTTATTTAATAGCTAGAAATAGTACTATTTCTGTAATGTGCAAAGATTATATGAGAACTGCCAAAGGAAAAGGTTTAAGCAAAAGTAAAATAATATTTAGACATGCATTAAGAAATTCAATTGTACCTATAATAACACGAATATTTTTAAGTCTTGGATCTGTAGTTGGTGGAGCTATTTTGGTGGAAAATGTATTCAACTATCCAGGGCTTGGAAAGCTTATGAAAGATGCTGTATTTGTAAGGGATTACCCTCTTATTCAAGGCATATTTTTGATTGTAACACTTATGGTTATTCTTATGAATGGAATTTCGGATATTTTGTATAAAAAATTAGATCCGAGGGTGAAGTAAATGAAAAGAGTTAAAATTTCTATAATAATATTTGTAATGTTTTTATGTGTATGTTTAATTTCACCTCTGTTAATTAGCTATCCTTATAACACACCTTCAGGACAAGCATTAGAAGCACCATCATTTACTCATATACTTGGAACGGATGATTTAGGAATAGATTTATGGTCTCAAATATGTTATGGAGCTAGAATAAGTATAATAGTTGGACTTGGTACGGCTTTATTAGCAGGAGGGTTAGGAAGTATTATAGGTATTATTTCGGGATACTACGGAGGGCTTATAGATAAACTTATTATGAGATTTACAGATATGATAATAGTGCTGCCGGAACTCCCTGTAATGATAGTATTAGGAGCTTTTTTTGGACCCAGTGTTAAAAATATAATTATAGTTTTAAGTATTTTTTCTTGGCCAGCACCTGCTAGAATTATAAGATCAAAAATAGTATCTATTAAAGAAGAGAGTTATGTAAAAGCTGCTAAAAGCTTTGGAGGTGGTATATTTCATATAGTAAGCAAACATATTTTACCTCAAATAGCTCCATTAATAACTATTAGTGTGGTAAAGCTTATAAGCAAAGCTATAGTGGCAGAGTCTTCACTTTCTTTTCTCGGGTTAGGAGATCCATTATCTAAAAGTTGGGGTATGATTTTAAATCATGCTATTGATTTCAAGGGAATATACTTTACTGATTATTGGAAATGGTGGGTTGTGTCTCCATTAGTTTGTATTATAGCGTTAGTTTTATCAGTAGCTTTTATTAGTAAAGAAATAGAGCGAATCGGATAAAATCTCATTTTGAAGGAGAGATATATTTATGGATGAATTGTTAAAGATAGATAACTTATCTATTTGTTATAAAGAAGGTGACGAAGAATTCAAGGCTGTAAATAATCTGTGCTTTAATCTTAATAAAGGAGAGTGTGTAGGCATTATAGGGGAATCTGGAAGTGGTAAAACGTCTATTGCTATGGCAATTATGTCTTTATTGAATAAGGAGGCAAAAGTTCATGGAAGTATATTCTATAACAATATAGAACTTTTAAGCTTATCTGAGGAGAATAAAAATAAATATAGATGGGATAAAATAGCAATAGTTTTTCAAAATACTGTAGAGGTATTGAACCCAGTTTTAACTATACAGGAGCAAATAATAGAAAGTGTTTATGAGCACTGTAATGCTTCCAAGGCTGAAGCAAAATTAAGAGTAAAAGAACTTTTAAATTTAGTAGAGCTAGATGAAAAATGGGCATATGTATATCCACATGAGCTGTCAGGAGGAATGAGACAGAGAGTTTTAATAGCTATGGCTCTTGCGTGTAATCCTGAATTTTTAATAGTAGACGAACCTACTACTGCATTAGATCCTATAGGTAAAGAGGAAATAGTAAAGCTACTCAAAAAACTTCAAATAGAAAAAAATCTGACAATGCTAGTAATATCTCATGAACTGCCTGTAATTTTGAGCCTTACTTCAAAAATTAAAATTATGTATAAAGGAAGCATTGTAGAAGAAGGAATAACGAAAGAAGTAATTAAAAATCCTATGCATACCTATAGTAGAGGACTTATAAATTCATCTGTAGAAGTAAATCCTTTTGGGGATTTATGGGGAATACCATATGATTCTACATATAAATTTCAACAGGGGTGTGAGTTCTATTTTAGATGTGTTCAAAGAACAGATGAATGTAGATTGAAAAAACCAAAGCTTAAAACCGTATTTAAAGATAGAAAGGTAGCTTGTAATAGAGGGGGCATCATAACCTTATTAAAGGCAAAAAATATAAAAAAAATATATAACAGTAGAGGAATGAAGGTAGAAGCCTTAAAAGGGTGTGATATTGAAGTGCGTTGTGGTGAGATAGTATCGCTTATAGGGCAATCAGGATCAGGTAAAACTACATTAGCTAGTATAATAGCAGGAATTTTAAATAAGGATTCTGGTGAAGTATTTTTTCAAGGAAATAGAGTACAAGGAAATAACACCACTAGTAAAAAAGGTGGAATACAAATGGTGTTCCAAGATCCGTTTTCTTCTATAAATAGCTGTTTTACAGTAGAACAGGCTGTATCAGAGCCATTAGATATAATAAAAGAAGGAAGCAAGGAAGAAATATTAGAAAAGGTAATAAAAATACTTGAAAAAGTTCAATTGCCTGTAGATAACATTTTTTTAAATAAAAAATGCAGTAATCTTAGTGGAGGACAAAGGCAGAGGGTGGCTATTGCAAGAAGTTTAATTATGGAACCCAAACTTTTAATTGCAGATGAAATAAGTTCTATGTTAGATCCGTCTACTAAAGCAAATGTTTTAAGAATACTTAAAGGCTTGCAAAATTCTAATGGTTTTGCAATGTTATATATTACTCATGATATAAGTATTGCAAAAAAGATTTCTGATATAGTTTTTGTAATGTATCAGGGAAATATAGTTGAAAAAGGTTCTGTTTTAGATATATTTAAAGCTCCAAAGCATCCGTATACACAGAAACTTATAGCTGTATAAAAAACAGATGGTATCTATACTATTTAAATAGATATCATCTGTTTTTTACTGAATTTTAAATCAAGAAACTTTATTATAAAATTAAAAATTCTAATGTTGGTTAATTCATGAAAAATATTTGAACAATATGGAATATGTAGTGGACTTTAAAAATAATGATATTAAAGTTATTATATAAGTATAGTAGGGTTTGATGAGCAAAAAATATCTTAAAACCTCTATATTTAGAATTTAATACAGGAGGGGAAAAATGAATAAAAGTAAATCTGTATTGTATGCACTTATAGCAGCATTATTATTTGGCTGCAGTGCACCTATATCAAAGCTATTTTTAGGTGAAATAGAACCAATACCTATGGCCGCATATATATATATAGGAAGTGGAATAGGTCTTGTAGTATTTAAAATAATACAAAATATTTTAAATAAATCTGAAAAGTCAGAAGCACCTTTAAGAAAAAAAGACATACCATGGCTTATAGGGGCAATTATATTTGGTGGAATAATTGCTCCTATAATACTTATGACAAGTCTTAAAATAACTCCAGCATCTACTGCATCTCTTCTTTTAAACTTTGAAGGTGTTGCTACTACTTTAATTGCAGTAACATTGTTTAAAGAAAGTGCAGATAAAAAAGTATGGACAGCTATTATAATAATTACATTATCTAGTATAATTTTATCTTGGGATTTTACTGGTAAATGGGGGATTTCAATAGGATCATTAGGAATAATAGCTGCTTGTTTTTGTTGGGGTATAGATAATAATTTTACAGGGAAAATTTCAGCTAAAGATCCATTTACAATTGTTATTATAAAAGGAATTTTAGCAGGTTCATTTTCATTAATGTTAGCTGTAATCTTAAAAATTCCTATGCCCAGCTTAAAAATAATTTTAGGTGCTATGGTTTTAGGCTGCTTTAGCTATGGATTTAGCATAGTATTATTTGTACTAGCAATAAGAAACCTTGGAAGTGCTAGAACTAGTGCTTTATTTGGTACGGCACCGTTTATTGGTACAATCTTATCATTTATAGTATTTAGAGAAAAACCTAATATGACTTTTATTATAGCATTGCCAATAATGATTCTAGGTACAATTTTATTATTAAATGAAGATCATGGACATGAACATTTACATAAAAACATAACTCATGAACATAGTCACAATCATCATGATGCACATCATGAACATGAACATTACAAAATGAAAGTTGGAGAAAAAGAATACCACTCTCACGAACACACACATGAACCTATGCATCATACACATGAGCATACTCCAGATATTCATCATAAGCATTTACATGACGAGAAATAAGCGAAATGCGACGCAAATTTAGAGTGGCCTACGCTTGAATATATTATTCAAAAAACCGTCCGTTTATCCGATGACTACCGCCGCTAATACTCTCGCTTTTTAGAGGTGAGTTAAGCGGCGCTACGTCCCTGGATAACGATTTCTAAGCTTCAGATAGGGTCCCAAACCCCATCTGAAGCCAAGAACTCTGTTTATCAAGAATGCCTAATGCTTCACTTATTTAAAACTACCTACCCACTCGATCAGCCCGTCCTTGGGCTCCTCGTGGATTGAATCCTCCTGATTCAAATTACGGTAGTTTTAAAACGTGAAGCATAAGGCCTT
>CAZKOJ010000043.1:0-27223 GCA_964554365.1 uncultured Clostridium sp.
TATTTCAGGTAAACCACAGATTGAAGAATATGGGGTTGAAGAATTTATAAAAAAATGTAAAGGTAGCGTTTTTACTTATGTAAGCCAATGGGAAGAAATGACTAAGAGAGTAGCTTATTGGGTAGATATGGAAGATCCTTATGTAACTTACCATAATGACTATATAGAATCAGTTTGGTGGGCACTAAAAACAATTTGGGATAAAGAACTTTTATACAAAGGTCATAAAATAGTGCCTTATTGTCCAAGATGTGGAACAGCACTTTCATCACATGAAGTTTCACAAGGTTATAAGGATGTAAAAGAAGTATCAGTATATGTTAAATTTAAAGTGAAAAATGAAGATAAATATATGCTTGCATGGACGACCACACCTTGGACGCTTCCAAGTAATATGGCATTAGCAATAAATAAAAAATATGATTATGTAGAAGTTTTAAATAATGAACAGCATTTGATTTTGGCTGAAGCTTTACTTACGAAGCTTGAAGGGGAATATGAAGTTTTAAGAAAGTTTAAAGGAGAAGAACTATTAGGTTTAGAATATGAACCAATGTTTAATTTTGGTTCCTTTGAAGGAAAAGCACATTTTGTAGTTCATGGAGATTATGTAACATTGACAGATGGTACAGGAATAGTTCATACTGCACCAGCATTTGGTGAAGATGATAACATGATATGCAAAAATAACAACATTCCCTTAATAAATCTTGTGGATACTCAAGGAAAATTTGTAGATGAAGTTACACCATGGAAAGGTATTTTTGTAAAGGATGCAGATCCTAAAATTATAGAATATTTGAAGGAAAACAATATACTTTACAAGGCAGAAAAATTCACTCACTCATATCCATTTTGTTGGAGATGCGATACACCTTTACTATATTACCCAAGACAGACTTGGTTTATAAGAATGTCATCTCTAAGAGATAACTTAGTTAAAAATAAAGATGCAACAAATTGGTATCCAGATAACATAAGTACAGGAAGATTTGGAAACTTTGTTGAAAACGTTATAGATTGGGGATTATGTAGAGAAAGATACTGGGGCACTCCACTTCCAATATGGGAATGTGATTGTGGTCATAGAGAGTGTATAGGAAGCATAGAAGAGCTTAAGAAAAAGGGAATAAATGTACCAGAAGATATAGAACTTCATAAACCATATATAGATGGTGTTAAATTGAAATGCGATAAGTGTGGCAAAGAAATGACAAGAGTTACAGAAGTAATTGACTGTTGGTTTGATTCAAGATCAATGCCTTTTGCACAACATCACTATCCATTTGAAAACAAGGAGTTATTTGAACAAAATTTCCCAGCTCAGTTTATCTCAGAAGCTGTTGATCAGACAAGAGGATGGTTCTATACGTTAACAGCTATAGGTACATTACTATTTGACAAGAGTCCATTTGAAAACTGTGTAGTATTAGGTCATGTACTTGATAAGCATGGACTAAAGATGTCTAAAAGTAAAGGAAATGTATTAAGTCCAACTACAGTTTTAGAAAATGAAGGAGCTGATGCAACTAGATGGTATTTTTATACTGCAAGTGCACCATGGCTTCCATCAAGATTCTATGAAGAAGCTGTGCAGGAAACTCAGAGAAAATTTTTAGGAACTTTATGGAATGTGTACTCATTCTATGTTCTATATGCTGATATAGATAATTTTAATCCTTTAGAATACAAAGACTTTGTAAGTGATAATGTAATGGATAAATGGATAATGTCAAGATTAAACTCATTAATTAAAGAAACAGAAAATCATTTAGATAATTACAGAATTACTCAAGCAGCTAATAATATTGGAGAGTTTGTAGATGAACTTTCTAACTGGTATGTAAGAAGAAATAGATCAAGATTCTGGAGCGAAACTTTAACTGATGATAAAATAGGAGCATATGTAACATTATATAGAGCTATTACTACTTTAATTAAGATAGCAGCTCCATTTGTACCATTTATGACGGAAGAAATATATCAAAATCTTGTAGTTAGCCTTGATGCTAATGAACCAGAAAGTTTACATTTGTGTAAATGGCCTGAGTACAATGAAAACTTTGTAGATAAAGAACTTGAAGAAGATATGGAAGAAGCATATAGAGTGGTTAAACTCGGTAGAAGCGCTAGAAATGCTGCTAATATAAAGAATAGACAGCCGCTTTCAGAAATGTTAGTAAGTTCAAAATCACTTCCAGAATATTATGGAGATATCATAAAAGATGAACTTAATATAAAGGAAATTGAATTTGGAGCTAACTTATCAAAATACGTTAATTTTGACATAAAGCCTAACCTTCCTGTAATGGGAAAAACTTATGGTAAATTAATACCACAAATAAGAAAAGAGATTTCATCCATTAATCAAATGGAACTTGCAGATAAGATAAGAAATGGGAAAACAGTAATAGTTTACGTGGATGATAATGAAATAGAACTAAACCAAGAAAATCTTCTTGTTACAATGCAAGGACTTGAAGGATTTGCATTTGCTGGAGAAGGAACTATAGGAGTGGTATTAGATACAAATATCACAGCGGAATTGAAGGATGAAGGAAACCTTAGAGAAATATTAAGTAAAATACAAAACATGAGAAAAGAAAGTGGTTTTGAAGTTTCAAATAAAATAAAACTTTATGTTTCAGGTAATTCAATGCTTGAACAAATAGTTAAAAAGTTTGAAGAAGAAATAAAGCAAGAAACACTTACTGTTGAAATTGTGTATAATTCAGACAAGGAATATAATGCAACTAAGATAAACGGTGAAGAGTTTGACATGGCTGTAGAAGTTGTTAAATAAGTATTATTGTAATTAAAGATGAAAGTGTGTATAAGATAAGCAATTTCTTATACACACTTTTAATTTTATAATAGAGATTTAACAAATAATGAAAACTAACTTGTAATAAAGAATTTTTATAAGTATAATGGGTTAAAAGAAAATGTGTCAGGAGTTGATAAAATGGCATCATCAATAAAAGATGTAGCAAGAGAAGCGGGCGTATCGATAGCTACAGTTTCAAGAGTTCTAAATGATGTAGACGTTGTAAATGAGGAGACTAAAAAAAAGGTTTTAGAAGTTATAGATAAATTATCATACAGACCTAACATCGTCGCAAGAAGTTTAAAAACACAGAAAACAAGCACTATAGGTATAGTAATACCTGATATATCAAGTCAATTTTATCCAGAAATAGTAAGAGGTGCTGAGGACGTAGCTAATATATATAATTATAATATAATGTTATGTAATACAGACTTAGACCCTGAAAAAGAGATGGAATATTTAAAGGTGCTAAAAGAAAAAATGGTAGATGGCGTTCTTTATATGAGTAATTCTTTAGAACCTAGCATAGTGGAACTTATAAAAAAATTAGAAATCCCTATGGTATTAGTAGAAACTACGAGTAGAGAAGGTAATATACCAAGCGTTACTATAGATAATGAACAAGCAGCCTTGGATGCAGTAAATTATTTGATTAAAAAAGGAAATAAAAAAATAGCGTACATAGGAACCCACGAAGATGAAGTTAATGCTAGTGCATTAAGATATTTAGGATATAAAAATGCGTTGGCAGAAAATAGTATACGTTTAAATGAAAATATTGTATACTTTGGTGGATTAAAATCAAGAGATGGTTATGAAGGAATGCTTAGTATTTTAGATAAAGAAAATGTTGATGCAGTATTCTGTGGTAGTGATGAAATTGCTATGGGAGCTATAAATGTACTAAGAGATAAGGAAATAAAGGTTCCAGAACAAGTGGATGTCATAGGGTTTGGTAATATTTATTCTGCTTCCATATTTTATCCTAAGATTACTACCATAGCACAGCCTATGTATGACATGGGTTCTGTGGGAATGAGAATGCTAATAAAAATTATAAATAAGCAGGAAATAGAAAAACATCATTATGTACTTAATCATGAATTAATAGAAAGAAATTCCTGTAAAAAATAAGGTATTAAAAAGATGTACATAATTTATGCACATCTTTTTAATATAGATTTAACCTAAAGTATCTCAAAATATTTTATAATTAGACTATAATGCTAAAAAAACTGTCTATATTTATAAAATGATTTAATTAAGAAAGGAAAATGATATGATAGAAAGTTTAATAAAGGGAGTTATTTTTGTTTTAGACAAACTTGGTTATGCAGGAACTTTTATTGGAATGGCATTAGAAAGTGCATGCATACCTATTCCTAGCGAAGCAATATTGCCTTTTGGAGGTTACTTAAGTTATACAGGAAGATTAAATTTATGGATTATGATATTAATGGGGACTATTGGTGGAACCGTTGGTTCCATAGGTGCTTATTACTTAGGTAAATTTGGTGGAAGGCCTTTAGTTGAAAAATATGCGGATAAGCTTAAATTGTCTAAAAGCAAAATAGAAAAAAGTGATGAATATTTTAGAAAATACGGAGAAAAAATAGTTTTTTATTCAAGACTTTTGCCTATAATAAGAACCTTTATATCCCTGCCAGCAGGCATAAGTAAGATGGATTTTAAAAAGTTTACTATATATACTTTTTTAGGTTCATTAATATGGAGTGTGGTACTAGGATATGCTGGATTCAAAATGGGCGAAAATTGGATTATGATTCGTTCTTGGTTCCATATAGCAGATATAGCATTAGTAGTTGGTATAATTGGATTTATAATATATAGAGTAGTAATAAAATTTACAAGAGTAAATACAGAAAGTTAAGAGGAATTCAGTGGAGTAAAATCCATTGAGTTCTTTTTTCATTTACATACACAAAAAGGGTCTAAAAAAGCTGTCATTTGAATATGAAATATGTTTAACGAAATTTTTGGACAATAGAAAATATAATGGTATAATTTAACATAAAAGTAAATATAATTATAAGTCGCGGTGTGGGGTGAAAAAATGGATTATAAGAATAAGGTTAAAGAAATATTTTCGTATTTACTCAGTGTAAAAAATTTAAATGAAAAAATAATAAGAAATGTTTCAGACTATGAAAAGTTATACTGGCAAAATGACTTATTAGATATGGATGGATGCCTTATAAATAAAGACTCAGAAAAAGAATGGTGGTTACAAGTAAATAAAAAATGTAAATCTATGTATGATCAATTATTTAAATTATATTTAGAAGTAGAGAAGAGGTCAGAGGATGTAGAAATAGTATGGGGGCATGGGCTTGTTATTTGGAAAATTAACAATGAGAAGATAGTACATCCTATACTTACAACTAGAATGAAATTAAATTTCAATGCTAAGGAGGGTATATTTAACTTAATACCAAATAATAGGACTTGCTTGGAAACAGGAATATTCGAAGGTTTAGATATATCAAATTTGCACAGCATAATTCAGATAGAAAGTGAAATAAATAGTATAAATTTAGATCCTAGAAATATGGAAAATATTAAAGATATATTATCAGAAATATTGTCTTATCTAAATCCTAATGGGAAGATAACAAATGAAAGTATAACTATAGATAAGGTTAAATTTAGTATTAATCCTGTAATTTACGATAGTCCTATAGTTTTAATAAGAAAAAACAATATGAGGTTATGGCAAAAAGAAATCACTAATATCACTAATGAAATAGATAATGGATATCCTATACCAGAAACTATAAAATCATTAGTATGTGATAAAAAAATAGAGCAAAATGAAGATGATTTAAAAGCTTGGAACAATATAGGTGAAGAATTATTATTTCCCCTAGATTCAAATTTTGAGCAGAAGCAAGTTGTCAAAAGGTTATGTGAAAATTATGGAGTTGTGGTGCAGGGGCCACCAGGAACAGGAAAAAGTCATACTATAGTTAACTTAATATGCCATCTCCTTGCCCATGGAAAAAGTGTGCTTGTAACTAGCCAAACTGATAGAGCTTTAAAGGTGCTATCAGACATGATACCAGAGCACATTAAGCCTCTATGCATGAGGGTCCTTGGTAATGATTCTAATTCTCTAAAGGAACTTAATGAATCGGTGAGAAAGATAACAGATAACTTATCTGTAGATCCAGAAGCATTACATAAGGATATTAAAGAATTAAGGGTAGATTTAGAACAGTGTAGAAAAAAGCAAAATTCTTTATATGATAAGTTAAAAGAAATCCAAAGGACAGAAAATCAAAATATAAATTATGGAGGAGAATGTTATAAAGTTATAGATATTGCAAAATGGGTAAGAAAAAATAAGAAGGAATATTCTTGGATAGAGGATGACATTAAATATGAACAGCCTATGCCACTAAATCAAAAAGAATTTAATGATCTATTGGGATTATTGAAATCTATAGGTAGGGAAGAAAAACTTAATTTTGATAATATAAAGGCTATGATGGATAAGCTACCAGCAGGTAGCGAAATTCCAGATAGAGTAGATAGATTTAAAGCGTTAAAGAAAAATTATGCAAGCTATGCAAGACTATTAACTAATTGGCGTATACCAGATAATAATAGATGCGATTATGAATCTCTTATAGAAACATTAAATGAATGTAAAATCCAAATGCAGGACATAGAAAATAATAATTTTAAAAATATACTAGAGATTTATTATAACAGCAAAATAGCTCATGATTTATTTATGGATTTAACTTTTAAATGCAATAACTATCTGTTAATGCTTAGCAAAATAAAAAGTAAGTTAAAAAACCACAATGTAGAAATACCAAGTAATATAGATATAGATAAATTAAGTAAAGATTTTAATATTGTATATGATAATTTCACTGGAAAGGGTAAAGTAGGAAAGCTTTTTAAGTTAATTCATTCTGAATATGGATATATATTTAGAGAGTGTAAAGTTAACTCAAATCAAGTAGAAAATATAGAACAGGCACTAATATTAAAACTTTATATTCAAAAGGAGAAGATAGTTAAAGATTTAAAAAATCTATGGAACAACGCTATAAAGAATTATGGAAATGCTGTAGACTGCGGTAAGGATGAAATGGAAATAATAACTATAGAGCAGCATGTTAAAAAATTAAATACTATAATTGATTGGGATATGAAGAATAAAAATAAAATAATATCAATGTTGGGTAGAATTTCAATACCCCAAAATATGAATTGGCATAAATCAGAGAGCTATAGTTACTTAATAGAGTGTGTACAAGCTATTAAAGATTTAAATGAATATAACAAGTTAAAAGCATATATTGAGATTCTTAAGAAGCTAGTTTTATCTACAGGTAAGTTAGACTCATTATATAATGCAATTGAAACACTTGATGTAGAAGGTATAAAAGGGGAATTAAAAAAAATAGAATATTTTAGAATAATAAAAAACGACTTAATGAAATTAGACAGTGTTATTGAAAAAATCAGGGGATCATGTCCACATACTACAGATAAAATGATTGACTATTGGAGAGATAATATAGGAAACTTTGATGATTTCAGCAATGCATGGAAATGGGCAGAGTGGAATAGCTTGCTTAGAGGAATTTATAAGTTGAATTTAGAATTTGTAGAGGATTCTATAGAGGAAGAAAAGAAGAGAGAAAAAATAATTATAAAAGAAATAGTCTCTAAAAAAACTTGGTATAATCAGATACTAAGAACTACAGAATCTGAAAAAAGGAGCCTTTTTGCTTGGATGCAGGCTGTTAAGAGAATAGGTAGAGGCACAGGAAAAATGGTATCTCAATATAGAAAGATAGCTCAAAATGAAATGGAACAGTGCAAAGAAATAATTCCTGTGTGGATTATGCCTATGAATAGGATAATTGAAAATATAAAATTATCCAGAAAATTATTTGATGTTATTATTTTTGATGAAAGCAGTCAAAGTGATATATTTTCCATATGCACATTAATGAGAGCAAAAAAAGCGGTTATAGTTGGAGATGATAAGCAAATAAGCCCAGAAACTGTAGGTGTAGATCAAGGAGTTATACAAGGTTTAATTAGTAAACATTTGAAGAATATTCCGCAAAATGAGTGGTTTGATTTACAAACTAGTCTTTATGATACTGCTCTTAGAGTTTTCCCAAACAGGTTAATGCTTAAAGAGCATTTTAGGTGTGTACCAGAAATTATTGGTTTTAGCAATGAGCTTTGTTACTCCAATGAAATAAAACCATTAAGATATCCAAAGTCTATAGATGCTGTGTATCCTCCTATTGTGGCAGTGAGAGCTGAGGATGGATATAGAGAGAAGAATAAGACAGCAAATATTCCAGAGGCAGAATTATTGGTAAATAAAATAGCTGAATGTTGTAAGGATAGAAAATATAAAGGAATGACTATGGGGGTGATATCCTTATTAGGCGATGTTCAGAGTGAATTAATACAAAACATGGTAAGAGAGAAAATAGGAGAAGAGGAGATGATAAAAAGAAGGCTTATATGTGGAGATGCTTACTCATTCCAGGGGGATGAGCGTGATGTAATGTTTTTATCAATGGTAATTTCTAATAATGTAAAATTTGCACCACTCACTAAGGAGTCAGATATAAGAAGATTTAATGTAGCGGCTAGTAGAGCAAGAAATCAAATGTGGTTGTTCTACTCTGTAGATTTAGAAAATTTAAATAAGTCATGTGTAAGATATTCCTTACTTAATTATTGTTTGAATTATGAAAAGTTTAAAAATTGGGATAGGAATGTGGAATATGTTTTTCAGTCGAAACTGCAAAAAGATGTATATACTATGATAAAAGATAGAGGATATGATGTAGTTCCTCAGATAAATGTAGGAGGATATAATATAGATTTCATGGTGGAAGGAATTAGCGGTAGAGTGGCAATTATTTGTGATGATGGTATAACAAATGCAGATTTTGATGTAGAAGATCAAATAGAGGCTCAGCTAAATTTGGAAAGAATAGGATGGTCGTTTTGTAAAATAAGGGGGAGTGAGTTTTATTATAATCCTGAAAAGGCCATGGAAAAGCTATGGAATAAAATGAATAGAATTGGGATGGAAAAATACAATGGTGAGAAAACAGTAAAAGAAACTTTAAAAGTGGTATAAAATATATTTTAAATAACACTTACTGGATTTATAATTATAAGTAAGTGTTATTTTTGTATAAGGATGATGATTGTATGGTAAAAATGATAGATAAAAATATCCCCATAGAATTTATATCTAATATATCTAGAAAAGAGGCTAATAGTAGGAAGCCTATATACCAGATACACAAATGGTTTGGTAGAAAGACAGATGCTATATTTAGAAGTGTTTTATTAGGAACTCAACTGGATGAAAAATATATAGATAATTTTAAAGAAATATATTATAGTGATAATCATAACATTTTAAAAAACAAAATAATATTAGATCCTTTTATGGGTGGAGGAGTTACACTAGTAAATACACTTAGGCTTGGCGGGAAGGCTATAGGTATAGATGTGAACCCAGTTGCATGGTTTATTACTAAAAATGAACTTCAGGTACCAGAAGATGATTTAACGAAGGTATTAAAAGATGAGTTTTATAGGCTGGAAAGAACAGTTGGAAATGAGATTAAAGAGGCTTATACAACAAAAATATTTGATAATAATGAAAATAAAATAAAAATAGTGGACATAATGTATGTCCTATGGGTTAAAAAAGCTATATGTCCCTATTGTGGTAAAGAGAACAAGCTTTTCCCCAAATATATAATTACAAAATTAAATAAGAAAAATTATAAAAATTATAATTTATGTCCTAAATGCGGTACAATAGTAAGAGGCAATGATGAAATTTTAGTATGTCATAAATGCAGCTATAAATTTGACAAAAATATAGGTGTATATAAAGGTCGTAACTTCACATGTATTAGTTGTGGTAAAAAGTCTAGTTTAATAAAAGACATAATGAAAGAAAGAGAAGAACCGCTTTCCATGGATATGTATGCTATACAATACTATGATCCACAAACTTGTAAAAAAGGGTTTAAAGTCCCTGATAAAGAGGACATAGAAAAATATGAGGAAGCTAAAAATAAAGTCAGCAATTTAAAGGACGAGTTAACAAAATTCATACCACAAAATAAAATCCCTCCAGGTTATAACACAAAACAAGTAAAAAACCATAATTACAACTATTGGAACCAAATGTTTAATCATAGACAAATATATTATTTATGTAGGCTTTTAAGTGAAATAAGTAGCATAACTAATAACTTAGTAAAAGAGTTATTTCTTTGTATATTTTCTAATACAATAAATGGAAATAATATGTTCTGTATCTATAATGCTCAATGTGAAAAAATTGAACCTTTATTTGGGGATCACCATATGGCACCTGTAATGAATCCTGTAGAAAATAATTTATGGGGAACAAAATTAGGAAGGGGGAGTTTTTTAAAAAACTTCAAAAGCTTTATAATAGGTAAAAAATTTAATAGTAGTCCATATGAGAGGTGCAATATAAACGGAAAAAATAATAATATAATAGTAAAAGATGAAAAGTTCCAAGCGGAATTCACAGATAATTTTGAAGAATTGGTATATGGAGATAAAAATACCATGATAAAGTGCAGTACTGCAGAAAACTTATCATTTTTGCCATGTGAATCTATAGATGCAGTAGTTACAGATCCACCTTATTATTCAGCTATAAATTATGGTGAGATAAGTGAATTTTTCTATGTGTGGGATAAAACCATATTAAAGGATGTATATAAATTTTTCAAACCTGAACATATATTGTACAATAATGAAGTTACAGTAAATGAAATAAAGGGAATGACAAAGAAAATTTTCATAAAAAAGTTATGTTGCTGCTTTAAAGAGGTAAAAAGAGTGTTAAAAAAACATGCACCGTTAATACTTACCTACAATAATAGTTCTCCAGAAGGATGGCAAGTTTTGTTTGAATCACTTATTCAATCAGGTTTTTATGTGATAAAAACCTATCCTATTCATACAGAATTAAGAGCAGGTCTCATAGATAATAGAAGAGATAAAATGAATTATGATTTGATAATAGTTGCTAAAACTATAAATAAACATAAAAAAAATCAAAAAATATATATTAATGATTTCATAGATAAGGTTGAAAGTGAATTTAAAGAAACCTATGAAAATTTAAATGATAATAATTTAGCTTTACTAGATATGCTTTTAATCAAAGTTGGTAAAGCATTTGAAATTTACTGTAAATATTACCCTAATATATATATTCATAACAATAAAATTGGCATAGAAGAAATATTAAAATTAATTTATAATAAAAATTTTAATTGTAATAAATAATAAAAATTTTTATAATTAAAGTAAAATATGAAGAGCAGGTGTAAAGAATGAGTATATCTGAAATTATATATAATGTAAGAGACATAATGTTAAGAGACTTTATAAAAGTGAATGAGAATGAGTATGTAAAAAATGCTCTTAACAAGATGATAGAAAGTTATAGAGATGAAGTTTTAATTGTCAATGAGGAAGGCAAACTAAGGGCCATATTTACTATGAATGACGTTGCAAAGATGAAGAAGAAAGGAATAACTTTTGATTCTCATATCATAGACTTTGCACATGTAAATGTAATGACTATAGGCTCCAATGACTCAGCAAGGCTTGCAAGAGATATAATGATAAATAATAATATAGGTAGGTTGCCAGTTATAGAAAATGAAGAAGTTATAGGTATTGTAACTAGTGATAATATAAGAGATACTTTTTATATGAAAATGGATGAGTTATTTAATCTTCAGAACAATGTGTTTGACAATTTGCATGAGGCTGTTTGTATATGTGATGAAAAAGGAGTAGTTAAGTACTGGAATAAAAGTGCTGAAAAACTATACGATGTAGAAGAAGATAAAATAATAAATAGGCATATAGGTGATTTTTTTCCTAAAGCTTTAAGCTTAAAAGTATTAAGTACGGGTAAAAGAATAGATAATATATGTCATGAACCTGTGGAAGGAAAGCTAGTAATATTAAGTGCGGTTCCTATTTATAATTCAAAAGGAAAGTTAATTGCTGCTGTATCAACAGATAGGGATATTACTGAGGCTGTAAATTTAACAAAACAACTTGAATATGAAAAGAAAAAAGTTGAATTTTTGGAACATGCTTATAAAAATGAAATAGCGTCAAAGTATAATTTTTCATCTATAATAGGTAAAAATAAAAAAATAATAGAATCTATAGCTATAGCTCAAAAGGTTGCCCCAACATCCACCAGTGTACTTATAACAGGAAAAAGCGGTACTGGTAAAGAGGTTTTTGCAAAGGCCATACATGAAGCTAGTGGTAGAAATGGAAATTTTGTTGCTATAAATTGTAGTGCAATACCAGAAAGTTTATTTGAAAGCGAATTGTTTGGTTATGTAGAAGGTGCTTTTACAGGAGCAATTAAAAAGGGGAAAATAGGTAAATTTGAATTTGCAAATGGAGGTACACTATTTTTAGATGAAATAGGGGACATGCCTTTAGAAATGCAAGTTAAAATACTAAGGGTATTGCAAGACGGAGTCATATATAGACTTGGAAGCGAAAAGTTTATAACTACGGATACTAGAATAATTGCTGCCACTAATAAGGACTTAAAAAAGCTAATAGCTGAAGACAGATTTAGAGAAGATTTGTTTTATAGATTAGCTGTAGTTCAAATACAACTTCCACCACTTAAGGAAAGAAAAGAAGATATAAAAGATTTATCGAACTTATTTTTTGAACAAGTTTCAAAGCAAGAAGGAATAAAAATAAATAATATTGATGAAAAAATATATAGAATATTGAGTAACTACAGATGGGAGGGGAACATAAGAGAACTAAGGAATGTAATCCAAAGGATGGTTGTATTGTCTAATGATGGGAAAATAATAACCGATTCCATTCCAGAATATATTTCAGAAAGTGTATCTTCTGATGAAGATATTGATATAAATGAGTTTGATTTAGAAAAAATAATAGAAAATGTTGAAAAAAAGACTATAAAAGAAGTTATGAATATGACAAAAGGCAATAAGCAACATGCTTCTAAAATATTAAACATTAAAAGAAGTACATTGTATTATAAATTGAATAAGTATAATGTATAAATTTAATTTTCTGACAACTGCGTCAAATATTTGACGCAGTTGTTTTTTTGCAAGAAAGCTAGAGAGCAAGGGGCTTAACAAATATATTATGGGAAATAGGTGTCAGAAAATTAAAATTATTCAGAAAAGTTATAGATGCTATTCAAAAAAGTTATAACCATAAACAATAGCATTTGCAAGAGTTATAGAGAATATATGTAAAAATATATAATATTAGTATTAATTGGCATAACATATGCTGTTTATATTGGTGTCAATAAAAACTTAGGAGGGGTGATATGAGAAAATTATATAGTTTTCCTCTTAAAATGCATATAGGGGCTCCTGATATTCCTATTGTTAGGGAAGGTCAGAAAGTGAATAGAGGAGAATGCATAGCAGAGCCAAAGAGCCTTGGCGCAAAAATTCATAGTAGTGTTTCAGGAGAAGTATATAAGATTAATGACTATGAAGTAATTATAGCAGCTGATGAAACTCAACAACAAGACTATATGAAGATTAAGGAATGCGAAAATATAGTTGACACTATATATGAAGCGGGCATAGTTGGTGCTGGTGGAGCAGGGTTTCCCACACATGTTAAGTTAAAAGCACAAATTGCAGATGGATACATTGTTGCAAATTGTGTGGAATGTGAACCTGTATTACATCATAATATAAAAATGATAGAAGAAAAACCTGAATTTCTAGTAAAGGGCATACGATATGCTATGAAAGCTACAGGAGCAAAAAAAGCTTACATAGCAATAAAAGACAAGCATCCTAAGGCTATAGATTCGTTGGAAAAATATTTAAAGGGATATAGTGACATAGAACTAAAAAGATTTAAAGACATATATCCTATGGGAGAAGAAAGAGCTGTTATTCATGAAATATTAGGAATATGGCTAGAGCCTACACAATTACCATTAGAAGCTAAATGTATAGTTTTAAATGCAGAGACCCTAGCTAATATAACAAAAGCTGTTGAACTTAGAAAGCCAGTTATAGATAAGGATATAACTATTATAGGAAAGCTTAAATCTGGAAAAGAACCTAATATATTTTTTCAAGTGCCTGTAGGTACGCCTATAAAAAGTCTTATAGAAAAATCCGGAGGCATAGATGGAGAATATGGTGAAGTTGTAATAGGGGGACCTTATACAGGAAAAGCTGAAGATTTAGAAAAAGCCACTATTACAAAAATTTCTGGTGGTGCTATAGTTACAATTCCTTTTCCAGAATACAAAGGGCCAATAGGTCTTCTTGTTTGTGCTTGTGGAGCAAATGAAGATAGACTTAGAGATGTAGCTGCTAAAATGAAATCAGAAGTTGTAGCGGTCACTAAATGCAAAAATGTAGAGGAAATTAAAGGGGCTAACAAATGTAAGACACCTGGAGACTGTCCAGGTCAGGTAGCTGGTATTATGTATCTGAAAAAAGAAGGCGCAAAGAGAATATTAATATCAAATTGTAGTGATTGCTCAAATACAGTAATGTGTTGTGCACCTAAGGTGGGATTACCAGTATATCATCATACAGATCATATATTTAGAACTGTGGATTATCCGTTAACTAGAAGGCTTCCAATAGAAGAAGAAAAGTAAGGGGGAATTAAGTTATGTCAATGAGTGTTGAACATGCAGAGGAATTTAAAAATGAGGTTGCAGTTGTATGCTGTAGAACTGAGGAAGGAACAATACTCTCACCAGCAAACCTTGAAGATCCAGCCATATTTCCAGATATGGTTGATTCAGGACTTTTGACTATACCTGACGATTGCTTAAAGATAGGGGAAGTTATTGGAGCAAAATTATTAAAAACCATTGACTCACTTAGTCCGTTGACTCCACGTATTGTAGAGGGAGTTAAAGTTATGGAATCAGAAGAAAGTATTGAAAAATGTGCACAAGAAAAGGATGGACTTTGCATTAAAGAAGATTTGGTTTGTGAAGAATATACAGATATAACTGAAGAAAACAATGTATGTACAACTGTGGCTAGTGGAGTATTAAAAATAAAGATAGAAGAAGGCCGAGGAATAAATATTGAAATTCCTTTTATATAGATTTTTCGTAAAATAAAAAAAGTAAAATTAAAAAATAAAAGGAGGTATTTCTTCATGTCAATGAGTACTGAACATGCTGAGGAGCTTAAAAATGAACCTGCTGTCGTATGTTGTAGAACAGAAAAAGGAACAATACTTACTTCAGAAAATTTAGAGGATCCAGCAATATTTCCCGATATGGTTGATTCAGGGCTTTTAGCAATACCACATAATTGCGCAAAGGTAGGAGAGGCCATAGGTACAAAATTGTTAAAAACTATCGATTCACTTACTCCTTTAACTCCAGAAATGTTAGATGGCATTAATAAAGTTGACACAGAAATAAAAATTGAAGAGGAGTTAGAAGAAGGCAGTGAAAAGGCAGTTTTAAAATATAATAAAAAAGCAGGAGAGGCCATAGGAGTTTGTGATTTGGAAAACCCAATGAACTTTGAAAAACTCGAAGACTCATTGCTTATAAAATTAACCGAAAACATATTATCGAGAGAAGAAGTAGTTGGAGAAATTTTAAAACAAGACACACCAGCACTAACTCCTGTAACATCTAATCTGCTAGAAGGATATGAGGGGGAAGTTCATATGGAAGAAGCACCAAAAGTATCATCAAGTGTAACTAATGGTATCTTAAGAATTAAGATAGCAGAAGGAAAAGGTATAGATATAGAAGTACCTTTAAATTCTACAAGCTTACCAGTAGCACAATGCGCAGCACCAGTTACTGTAAAAGCTAATAAAGCTGTAAAATCAGAAAAAGGTGAAGCAGAGTCTAACGTAATGGAAGTAAAACTTGAAGAAAAAGTATTAAGGACTCTTACAAGAAAACACTATAAAATAAACGAAGTAAAATTAGGAACAGAAACTAAAATTGAAGGAACAACTCTATACATTAGAGAAAGTGCATGTGAGGATGCAGTAGCAACTAGTGACCTTGTTAAAGCTATAAAAATAGATATTATTACACCAGACAAATACCACACATATAGTGAGACAATAATGGATGTTCAGCCAATAGCTACAAAAGAAGGAGACTCAAAACTTGGTTCTGGCGTAACTAGAGTGCTTGATGGTGTTGTAATGATGCTTAGTGGAACAGATGAAGATGGTGTTCAGATAGGTGAATTTGGTTCATCAGAAGGTTACCTTGATGAAAATATTCAATGGGGTAGGCCAAGCTGTCCTGATAAAGGAGAAATATTTATAAAGACACAAATTACTGTTCAAGCTAAGACAAACATGGAAAGAAGAGGACCTCTAGCAGCACATAAAGCAACTGATGTAATTACTCAAGAAATAAGAGAGGCTATGAAGAAAATTGATGATGAATCATTAGTAGTTAATGTAGAAGAGTTTAATCATGTAAGAAGGCCAGGAAAGAAGAAAGTTATAATAGTTAAAGAAATAATGGGACAAGGAGCAATGCATGATAACTTAATTCTACCAGTTGAACCAGTTGGATTCCTTGGTGGAAAACCAAATGTTGATCTAGGAAACGTTCCTGTAATGTTATCACCACTTGAGGTTGCTGATGGAGGTATACATGCATTAACTTGTATAGGACCAGCATCAAAAGAATGTTCAAGACATTATTGGAGAGAACCACTTGTTCATCAGGTATTATGTGATCCAGAATTAGACCTATGCGGTGTATTGTTTGTAGGAAGTCCTCAGATTAACACTGAAAAATTCTATGTATCAGAAAGAATGGGTATGATAGTAGAAACATTAGATGTTGATGGTGCTTTTGTTACTACAGAAGGATTTGGAAACAATCATATAGATTTTGCAAGTCATGTTGAGCAAATAGGTATGAGAGGAATACCTTGCGTAGCATTCTCTTTCTGTGCTGTACAGGGGCAATTAGTTGTAGGAAATAAATACATGAAGTATATGATAGATAATAATAAATCAGAAGCGGGAATAGAAAATGAAATTCTTGGATGCAACACATTATGTCCAGAAGATGCAGTTAGAGGAGTTGAAATGCTTAAAGCTGCTATGGATGGAGAAGAAGTAAAAGTTGCAGAAAGAAAATACAATAGGAATGTTTTTGAAAACAACTTAGAATTAGTAGAAAAAGCAAAGGGAATAAAGATAGAAAGAGCGCTTAATGAAGAATCATTACCAATGAGTGAAAAGAGAAAAGAAAAATATTCATAAAAGTAGGTAAAAAGATATGGACTTAAAATATGGAGATCAAGTAAGAGAAATGCAAGGGGTCATTGTGGAAGTTCATGAGGGCTGCGTTGCAATAGATTTTAAAGGAAGACTTGGACATTTAAGATTACCTAATAGAATGGTAATTACAGATTATCCTCTAAAGGTAGGCCAGGAAGTAGGACTATACATGACATATGTAGAAGTTCTTTCTGATGAAATAAATGACAAATATGTGAATAATTTAGATAAGAGAAAGGAAGGTAATTTATAATGAGTTCATCTGTTGTTAGAGGGTTACAATCAGAAATTTTTGTTCCTATAACTCCACCACCAGTTTGGACACCTGTAACAAAACCATTAAGTGAGATGGTTATTGCACTTGCAACAGCGGCTGGTGTTCATGTTAAAACTGATAAAAGATTTAATTTAGCAGGAGATACAGGATTTAGAAAAGTTCCAGGAGATGTTAATTCTGATGATTTAATGGTATCCCATGGTGGATATGACAACTCTGATGTTAACAAGGACATAAACTGTATGTTCCCAATTGATAGAATAAGAGAATTAGCTAAAGAAGGTTATATTAAAGGAGTTGCACCAACTCATATAGGATTTATGGGTGGTGGTGGAAATGTAAAAGTTTTCACGGAAGAAACAGGCCCGGAAATTGGTAGGATATTAAAAGAAGAGGGCGTCGATGCAGTTTTAATGACTGCAGGATGAGGAACTTGTCACCGCTCTGCAGTATTGGTGCAGAGAGCAATCGAACAGGCTGGTATCCCTACTATAATTATAGCAGCTCTACCACCTGTAGTTAAACAGACTGGAACTCCAAGAGCAGTTGCTCCAAGAGTTCCAATGGGAGCTAATGCTGGTCAACCACACAATATTGAAATGCAGACAGGTATTGTTAGGGATACATTAGCTCAACTTGAAATTCTTCAATCAGCTGGTAAGGTAGTTCCATTACCTTATGAATATAGTGCAAAAGTATAATAGTAAAAGCATAATAGTTTACAAGTCCTCTTAGGAGGGCTTGTAAACTATAAAATCACAATCAAACATCAAATAACTAAAGAATTGTGGTGATTTTATATGGAAAAAGAAATTGAAATGAGAAGATTGGTTATAAAAACTTTTAATATAGATAAAATACAGTTTTCGGATAAAACCGAAATAAAAGATAAGGTGCTATATATTAGGAAAAATATAGGAAAGGATGTAAAGCAAGGAGAAGAATTAATTAAAGATTTAAAAATAAGCATTGTTACACCTGATAAACATGATTTTTTTGTAAATTCTATTATGGATTTTTCACCTATAGCTACAAAAGTTTTAGGAAAGCTTGGAGAGGGTATAACACATGTTGTTACGGGGGCATTTGTTATGCTTACCGGAGTTGATGAAAATGGAGTTCAAGTGGCGGAATTTGGTTCTTCAGAAGGAATATTAAGTGAACAAGTGGTTTTTGGCAGGGCTGGTACTCCAGCAAAGTATGACATGTTACTTCATGTAGATGTAATATTAAAAGCTATGGCAGGCTCAAGTAGGTCAGGACCCATAGCTGCCCATAGAGTTTGTGATAAAATTGTTCAAGAAATAAGAGAGTATCTTAAGAAAATGAATGGAAGATTGTGCGAAGAAAAGTGTGAATATTTCGACAAGATCAAACCTTCAAAGAAAAAAGTAGTTATTATAAAACAAGTGGCTGGTCAGGGGTGTATGTATGATACTGGCGTTTTGGGAAAAGAACCAGGAGGATTTATTGGATGTAGATCAATAATAGATATGGGTAATATGCCCATAGTATTAAGTCCTAATGAATATAGAGATGGTGCGTTAAGAGCTATGAATTAAAGTGTGAATGATTAAGAGTCTATTAGGAGTACAGGAGGTGTACTATGGGAATAGGACCATCTACAAAAGAAACAACACTACACCATTTTAGAGATCCGCTGCTTAATGTAGTATCTAATGATGGAGATGTAGATCTTTTAGGGGTTATTGTAGCAGGAACACCGCAGGCAAATGAGGACAAAGTTTTTGTTGCCCAAAGAGCAGCAGCATGGGTCGAGGCTATGAGAGCTGATGGTGTTATTGTATCTATTGACGGCTGGGGAAATAGCAATATAGATTTTGCTACTGCTTTAGAAGAAGTGGGTAAAAGAGGAATCCCTGTGGTAGGGATGAGCTTTGTAGGAACTCAGGCACAATTTGTAGTTACTAATGAGTACATGGATACTATAGTAGATTTTAATAAGTCAAAAGAAGGAATTGAAACAGAAGTAGTAGGAGAAAACAATGTTGTAGAGCTTGATGCTAAAAAAGCTTTGGCATTTTTAAAATTAAAAATGAGGAATAGGGAGGTACAAAAATGAAAGTAACAAAAGTAATTCAGACCGTTGAATCTCATACTATGGGTGAAGCAACAAGGATTGTAATAGGGGGCATTCCGAAGATTCCAGGAAAAACCATGGCAGAAAAAATGGAATATATGGAAGAAAACATGGATTATTTAAGAACTACGTTAATGCTTGAACCAAGAGGACACAATGATATGTTCGGTGCAATTTTTACTGATCCCTGCATGGATGAAGCTGACATTGGAGTT
This sequence comes from uncultured Clostridium sp., assembly GCA_964554365.1. Classification (GTDB taxonomy): domain Bacteria; phylum Bacillota; class Clostridia; order Clostridiales; family Clostridiaceae; genus Clostridium_AM. Next base: position 19,809 of record CAZKOJ010000043.1, read on the forward strand.
ATATTCATGGATGGTGGTGGATATTTAAATATGTGTGGACATGGCTCCATTGGATCAGCAACATGTGCTGTTGAAATGGGTATAGTACCAATTACAGAGCCATACACAAATGTTATTTTAGAAGCTCCTGCTGGAGTTATTAAAGCAAGAGTAAAAGTTGAAAATGGCAAAGCACAAGAAGCTTCAATAGTTAATGTAGCAGCATTCTTATATAAGAAGGATATAGAAGTTGATGTTCCTGATTTTGGAAAAGTAACATTGGATATATCCTTTGGAGGAAGTTTCTTTGCATTAGTAAAGGCTTCAGATGTAAAAATAGATTTAATTCCACAAAATGCAGGGCAACTTAATGAACTTGGTATGAGAATTATTAATGCTGTTAACGAACAGGTAGAAATTCAGCATCCAGTATTAAAGCATATTAAAACAGTGGATCTTTGTGAATTCTACGGACCTGCAAAGAGCAAAGATGCAGATATTCAAAATGCAGTTGTATTTGGACAAGGACAGCTTGATAGATCACCATGTGGAACTGGAACAAGTGCTAAATTAGCTGATTTGTATGCAAGAGGAGAAATAAAAATTGGTGAACAAATAGTTAATGAAAGTATAATTTGTACTAAATTTATAGGTAAGATTCTAAGTTCAACTAAAGTTGGAGAATTTGATGCTATAGTTCCAGAAATAACAGGAAGTGCATATGTTACCGGATTTAGTCAATACCTAATAGATCCTGATGATCCTGTTAAACATGGATTTATATTGAAGTAAAATAAAAAAGTGAAGAGCTATAAACAAAATAATAAAAATATTCAGAAAATTATTGAAATATAGTAATTATTTATATTAAAATAGTATATATATTTATTATTAGAATATTAAATAAGAATGGAGGGAATTTATGATAGTTAAAGTGGTATTTTCAGTACTTTTAGTTTTGACCATTTACTTTGCAGCAGTATTTTTTAAGGATTATGCTAAAACGTCAAAGGAAGGAAATTTGGGAAATGCAAATTTTTTAGGATTAGGTGCTGTTGGATTTGCAACGAACTTTTTTGACACATTAGGAATAGGTAGCTTTGCCCCTCTTACAGCTTTACTAAAATTTTTTAAACTTACCCCAGACAGAACAATACCAGGAACACTTAATGTATCATGTACAATTCCGGTTGTTGTTGAAGCATTAATATTTATAACAGTTATACAGGTTGAACCTGTAACTTTATTTGCAATGCTTGCTTCAGCTACTGTAGGTGCATTTATAGGAGCTGGAATAGTTGCAAAACTTGATGAAAGAAAAGTACAAATTGGAATGGGAATAGCGCTGATTATAGTTGCATTAGTAATGTTAGCTTCACAGTTAAAATTAATGCCTGTAGGCGGAGTTGCTATAGGACTTACAGGAGGAAAACTTGTTATAGCTGTAATTGCTAATTTTATATTAGGTGCACTTATGACATTAGGAATAGGACTTTATGCTCCTTGTATGGCACTTGTATTTGCACTTGGAATGAGTCCTAAAGTGGCATTCCCTATAATGATGGGTTCATGTGCTTTTTTAATGCCGGTAGCATCAGCTAAATTTGTTAAGGAAGGTGCTTACGATAGAAAAGCATCCATGGCAATAACTGTGTTTGGTATAGTAGGTGTTTTAATAGCAGCATATATAGTTAAGACACTTCCAATAAAAGTTTTAACTTGGCTAGTAATATGTGTTATCATATACACTTCAATAGTTATGTTTAAGTCTGCTACTAAGAAAAAGGACATAGAGGCACAAGTATAATTATAAGAAACAGAAATAGTGAGATATAGAAATATTTTCTATATTTCACTATTTTTTTTAACGATTATTTTAATGTGTCAGATTTCTGACTATGCATGTATCCATAATAGTATGTTTTAATATATAAAACTAAAAAATTAACAAAGTGTGTCAAAAAATACTACATTAAGTGTCAAAAAATACTACGTTATTGAAAATGAAAACCTTTAATATAAAAAAACCATATAGATACAAACCCTTTGTATTTGTATAATTTATAACGATTTATGACATAATAATTTTGTTGGCATGAGACTTGCTATAGTACTATTACGTAATGAAAAAATTTATTGTGAAGTATTGACCATATTTTACTTATTACTAAATAAGCAAAAAAACTAACAAGAACTGAGAGGAGGGAAATGTTGCAATCTACTAAAATTTTGTAGATTTAAGTCAACGAGATAGTATGAAACAACTATATAAATTTCCTTTAAAAATGCATGTAGGAGCACCTGATGTACCTGTTGTTAAAGAAGGTCAAGAGGTTAAAAGAGGCGAATGTATTGCAGAACCAAATGGCCTTGGAGCAAAAATACATACAAGTGTATCAGGGAAAGTAACAAAAATTACAAGCACTGAAATTGTAATCGAAGCTAACCAAGAGCAGTCAGAGGATTATGTAAAAATTAAAGAATGTGAAAACATAGTAGATACTGTATATGAAGCTGGTATAGTAGGTGCTGGTGGAGCTGGATTCCCAACACATATAAAGCTTAAAGCACACATTCCAGATGGATATATAATTGCTAATTGTGTTGAATGTGAACCAATCCTTCACCACAATGTGAAAATGCTAGTTGAAAATCCGGAAATGGTTATAAAAGGCTTAAGATATGCAATGAAAGCTACAAAAGCACCGAAAGCATATATAGGAATAAAAGCTAAAAATGCTAAAGCTATAGCATCTATTAAATCAGCACTAAAAGGTGCAGATGACATCGAAGTTAAAGAGCTTAAAGATATATATCCAATGGGAGAAGAAAGAGCTTTAATCAATGCTATATTTGGTGAATGGCTTAAACCAACTCAACTTCCACTAGAAGCTAAATGTGTTGTGTTAAATGGAGAAACTCTTGCTAATATAACAAAAGCAGTTGAGGATAGAAAACCAGTTATAGATAAAGATATTACTATAGGTGGAAAATTAAAAAGTGGAAAAGAATCAAATGTATTCTTCCAAACTCCAGTGGGCACTACTATAAAAAGTCTTATAGAAAAATGTGGTGGCATAGATGGAGAGTATGGTGAAATTGTAATAGGTGGACCATACACAGGAAAATCGCAAGAATTAGATGAAGCTACTGTTACAAAAATTTCTGGAGGAGCTATTGTGACTATTCCATTACCAGAATATAAAGGAAAATTAGGATTACTTGTTTGTGCTTGTGGTGCCAATGAAGACAGACTTAGAGACATAGCAGGAAAAATGAAATCAGAAGTAGTTGGAGTTACAACATGTAAAAATGTAGAAGAAATAAAAGGAGCAAACAAATGTAAGACTCCAGGAGATTGCCCAGGTCAAGTAGCTGGTATTATGTACTTAAAAAAACTTGGCGCAAAAAGAGTATTAATATCTAATTGCAGCGATTGCTCAAACACAGTAATGTGCTGTGCACCAAAGTCCGGTCTTGGTGTATATCATCACACAGATCATGTGTTTAGAACAGTTGACTATAAATTAACTAGAAGACTTTCAATTGATTAATAACAAAGGAGGCTATATTAAATGTCAATGAGTGTAGAACATGCAGAACAATTAAAAAATGAATTTGCTGTTGTATGTTGTAGAACAGAAGCAGGAACAATAATTTCAGCAGACAACTTAGAGGATCCAGGTATATTCCCAGACATGGTAGATTCAGGACTTCTGACTATACCAGATAACAGCTTAAAAATAGGTGAGGTTATAGGAGCAAAACTATTAAAAACTATAGATTCACTTACACCAATAACTCCAGACATCGTAGAAGGAGCTAAAGTAATGGCTTCAGAGGCAAAGACAGAAGAAAAAGAAGTTGAACTAACTGACGTAGATGCAAAAGCAGTTTTAAAATACAACAAAAAAGCAGGAGACACTATTAGTGTTGAAGATTTAGAGAATCCATCAAATTTTGAAAAACTTGAAGATTCATTACTGATAAAACTTGATGAAAAAGTTTTAGCAAGGCAGGCTGTAGTTGGAGAAGTATTAAAAATCGATGCACCAGCATTAACTCCTGTAACACCTGATATGTTAGAAGGATATGAGGAGGAAGCAATAATGGTAGAGGCACCAAAAGCAACAACAAGTGTATCCGGTGGCGTTCTTAGAATTAAGATAGCTGAAGGAAAAGGCATTGATATCGAAGTACCGTTAAATATTGGAGGGATAGCTTCAGCAGCACCACAAGCTCCATTAGCAGTAAAAGCACAAAATACTGTTAAAGCTGAAACAGCAGTAGCAGCTCCAGTAGCTAAAGCTGAAGAAAAAGTTATAAGAAGTCTTACAAGAAAATACTTCAAAATTGATAAGGTAGAGTTTGGATCAGAAACAAAAATCGAAGGAACAACTCTTTATATAAGAGAAAACATCTGTGAAGATGCTGTAAAAATAAGCAACTTAGTTAAAGAAATAAAAGTTGATATAATAACTCCAGATAAATATAACACTTATAGTGAAACTATAATGGACGTTCAACCAATAGCTACTAAAGAAAAAGATAGCAAACTTGGTTCAGGCCAAACTAGAGTAATCGATGGTGTTATAGTAATGGTTACTGGAACAGATGAAAATGGAGTTCAAATAGGAGAATTCGGTTCATCAGAAGGTATACTTGAAGAAAACATACAATTTGGTAGACCAGGAGCACCTGATAAGGGAGAAATCTTCATTAAGACTCAGGTAACAATAGCTGCTGGAACTAATATGGAAAGACCAGGTCCTCTAGCTGCTCATACAGCTACAGACTTTATAACTCAAGAAATTAGAGAAGCTTTAAATAAACTTGATGAATCTCTTGTATCAAGCACAGAAGTATTTGAACAGAAGAGAAGACCAGGAAAGAAAAAAGTTATCGTTGTTAAGGAAATAATGGGTCAAGGTGCTATGCATGACAACCTAATATTACCAGTTGAACCAGTAGGAATACTTGGAGCAAAACCAAACGTTGACTTAGGAAATGTTCCTGTAATGTTATCACCACTTGAAGTAATGGACGGAGGTATCCACGCATTAACTTGTATAGGACCTGCATCAAAAGAATGCTCAAGACATTACTGGAGAGAACCATTAGTAATAGAAGCTATGAATGATCCAGAATTAGATCTTTGTGGAGTAATGTTTGTAGGAAGTCCGCAAATCAACAGCGAAAAATTCTACGTATCAGAAAGAATGGGTATGATAGTAGAAGCATTAGATGTTGACGGAGCATTTGTTACAACAGAAGGATTTGGAAATAACCATATCGACTTTGCTAGTCATATTGAGCAAATTGGTATGAGAGGAATTCCTTGCGTAGGATTCTCATTCTGTGCAGTACAGGGAGCTCTAGTTGTTGGTAACCAATACATGAAGTACATGGTTGATAACAATAAGTCAGAAGCTGGAATTGAAAATGAAGTTTTAAGCTGTAACACATTATGTAAAGAAGATGCTATAAGAGGAATAACAATGCTTAAATCAGCTATGGTTGGAGAAGATGTTAAAGCTTCAGAAAGAAAATGGAATGCAAATGTTAAAGAAAACAACCTTGAATTAGTTGAAAAGACTACAGGAACTTCAATAGTAAGAGTTGAAAATGAAACTGCAGTTCCAGTAAGCCAAAAGAGACTTGAAAAATACTCAACAAAGTAGGCGTATTTATGGATTTAAAATATGGTGATAAAATTATTGAAATGCAGGGCATACTTGTGGAAATTCACGATGGATGTGTTGCTATAGATCTTAAAGGAAGATTGGGGTACTTAAAAATACCTATGAGAATGCTCATAACAGACTATCCTTTAAAAGTAGGTCAAGAAGTTGGTTTTAAGATGAGCTTTATAGAAGTTCTTTCAGAAGAGGCCAATGAAAAATATGTTAGTAATATTGATACAAGAAACAGAAAGGAAGGGAAACTATAATGGATTTAACAATTGTTAAAGGACTACAATCAGAAATATTTGTTCCAATAACTCCCCAACCAGTTTGGACTCCAGTAACAAAAGAAATAAAAGATATGAAAATAGCTTTAGCTACAGCAGCAGGAGTTCACTTAAAGTCAGATAAGAGATTTAACTTAGCAGGAGATTTTACATTTAGAACAATACCAGGAGACGCTCCATCAGGAGAACTTATGGTATCACATGGTGGATATGATAATGGAGATGTTAATAAAGATGTTAACTGTATGTTCCCAATAGATAGATTAAGAGAGCTTCAAACAGAAGGATTTATAAAAGAAGTTGCTCCGATTCACATTGGATTCATGGGTGGCGGTGGAAACCAGGAAAAATTTAAAAATGAAACTGGTCCAGCTATCGCTAAAATATTAAAAGAAGAAGGCGTAGATGCAGTTTTATTAACTGCTGGATGAGGAACTTGTCACCGCTCTGCAGTTTTGGTGCAGAGAGCAATCGAAGAAGCAGGTATACCTACTATAGTTATAGCAGCGTTACCTCCAGTAGTTAAGCAAGCAGGTACTCCAAGAGCAGTTGCTCCAAGAGTTCCAATGGGAGCCAATGCAGGAGCACCACATGATGTTGCTATGCAAACAGCTATCGTAAAAGACTCATTAGTTGAGTTAACTAAGATAACTACAGCAGGAACAATAGTTCCACTTCCATATGAATATATAGCAAAAGTTTAATTCTACAATTTATTATTACAAGTTCCCAGCTGGGAACTTGTAATAATAAAAACTTAATAAGGATAAACATGGTGATATGTATGGAAATAGAAATGAGAAGATTAGTAATAAAAACATTTCATATAGTAAAAATAGAGTTTAGCGAAAAAACTTATATAGAAAACAACATATTATACTTAAGAAAAAATATTCAAGATGAACTTCCAATAAACGAAGAACTCATAAAAGAAATACAGGTTAAAATAGTTAATCCAAACAATCATGACATATTTGTAAATTCAATAATGGACTTTTCACCTATAGCAGTTAAAGTACTTGGAAGAATGGGAGATGGAATAACTCATGTACTTACAGGTGTAACAGTAATGCTTACAGGGGTAGATGAACATGGAATACAAGTTGCAGAATTTGGATCCTCAGAAGGGATACTAAGAGAACAAGTTGTATTTGGAAGAGCGGGTACTCCAGCAAAAGATGATATATTAATTCATATAGATGTTACATTAAAATCTGGTAAAGGTACAAGTAGACCAGGTCCTATGGCAGCACATGAAGTTTGTGATAAGATAGTTCAAGAAATAAGAACCTTTCTAAAGAAAACAAATGGAAGACTATGTGATGAAAAGTATGAATATTTTGATAAAATAAAGCCTGGAAAGAAAAAAGTAGTTGTCGTAAAGCAAGTTGCAGGACAAGGTGCTATGTATGATACTGGGATTTTAGGTAAAGAACCAGGTGGTTTTGTAGGATGTAAATCTATT